>DJTQ01000387.1 GCA_002439285.1 Paenibacillaceae bacterium UBA6304 | reverse complement strand
CTGGAGGTTTTACAGTTAATTTAGGAATGGTTATTTTGCAATAGTTACTTTTGCAGCACTTGGTTTATCAGCATTTGACATATACGAGGGCTGTCAGAAAACGCAGCTACGAGCGAAGAGTTACCAGGGGACGGAAAGCAGACTGTTAATTAGCGAGTATACAGAGAATTTGAAATTTGAAGATCTCTATCTGCTAAATAGTAATTAAAGAAGCCCCGCGGAAGGGGCTTCTTTGATGCCAATGGCATGATCGAGGGTTATAAGGAGACGCTTGCCCGGCTTGAGAATCATTTTAATTATATAAGATGAACTGAAGAATATGATGCAGGCCAGGGAATCAAATACATTTTACGTACTTGCACTAACATTCATTTCAATAGTTCATCTTATAGAATGGAAAATTTCAAAGAGTTTAATAAGGAGGAGGATCTACTATGGAAAGTATTCAATCGTTGAACAGCGTAATCTCCAAAGACGGCACGAAAATCTCTTATGAAAAGCAAGGAGCGGGCCCAGCATTGATTCGGGTGGCCGCTGCTGCAGCGGACCATACAGATGCCGAACAGTTGGCAGCCGGATTTGCCGGACAATTTACCGTGTACAACTATGACCGTCGGGGTCGCGGCGGTAGCAACGAGGCTTCGCCCTATGCCGTCGACCGAGAGGTCGAAGATATCCAAGCATTGATCGAGGAAGCCGGCGGCAGCGCGTTTCTGTTTGGAAGCTCCTCCGGAGCAGTATTAGCGCTGGAGGCGGCAAGCAAATTGGGGAATGTCGTGAACAAGCTCTTCTTATACGAGCCTCCATTCATTGTTGATGATAGCCGTCCTGCGGTGTCGCCCGAATATGTGGATCATTTGAACCGCCTGTTGGCTGAGAACGATCAAAGCGGTGCTGTGGAGTACTTTATGACCGAGGCGGTCGGCGTGCCCGGCGAGTACATTGGATTTATGAAGGCTGATCCCTCCTGGGAAAACATGGCCTTAATAGTACATACCCTGGTTTATGACGGGCTTATTATGGACAGCACGCAATCCGGACAACCATTGCCGGCCGACCGGTGGAAGGTCAACATTCCTGTAAGCGTCACCTCCGGTGAAAATTCTCCGCCATTTCTTCACGAAGCGTCAAAAGCGCTGGTTGGCCTGCTTGAGCAGGGAGAATACCGGACGCTTGCTGGCCAGGATCACTCCGCGGTGATGATGGCGCCGGAAGTTCTTGCAGGAGAAATAAGCCGATATTTCCTAGGATAGGATTTAGTTCAAGGAATGTTCCTTCTTCCCAAGACAACAAACAAGCCCTACGGAAGAGGGCTTGTTTGTTAATGCCAGTGTGTAATAAGGCGGCAAATTATTTAACCTCTTTGACCCAGGCAGCGATATCATCCACAATCGCCTTCGATACGTTGGAAGGCTGATAGTACTCCGTTCCAATAGAGATTCCGTCATACTCGGCCAGCAGATGGTTGACCTTCGGGTAGGACGTATATTCCACGTCCGTGCGGCCCTTCAACGCTTGCTTCCAGCCGTCTAGCTGGCTTATAGGAACCTGCCAGTCATTCTCTCCCTGGAGGATCAAGAGCGGCCCCGCCTGCTTCTTGGCTAACTCGGAAGGGACATAATTCTTCTGCTCATACCACCAGTAGGCCGGTTGCATCGGGAATTCCGCAGGCATGTTGTCGACCGTGTATTGCGGGTCGTTTACCATATCGGCGATCGCCGTGTATTGAGCGGCTTGCTGTTCGTAAAGCGTGGCGTCCAGCCCGGATTGTCTGACGCGGGACACCAGTTCCTTCTGCTGCAGCGCCAGTATGTCGGCAAATTTGCCGCTTGGTCCGGAGAGCAGAATTGCGCCTGCGATTTCTTTGTCCTTGTCGGAATCAATCATCATCGGTACCGCAAACGCACCTTGACTGTGGCCAGCTACAAAAATCCGGGAAGCGTCGATTCTAGCGTTGTCCTTCAGAAGCTTCACGGCGGACAGCGCGTCATCCACAGTTTCCCGCTTCAGGGTGAATTTCGGATCGGTCGATACCTTCAAGGAGTGTTCGTAGGTCACCTTATCGTAACGCAGCACGGCGATGCCTTGGGAAGCGAGCCCTACGGCAAGATCGCGGAACACCTTGGCACTGCCGATGGAAGAGTCGCGGTCATGCGGTCCGGAGCCGTGAACAAGGACGACGGCAGGGAAGGAACCATCACCTTTTGGCAACGTGAGTGTACCTGGAAGGGCCATGGCCCCTTCGCCTACGGCGATTTCCTGCTCGGTATAAGCGCCGGAATTGTCGTAAGCCGGTTTTTGATACAGGGACGAAGTGGCGGTATTGGCGAAGAAATCATCGATTTGCCCCTGTGCGTTCATTCTCAAAGTCAAAAGGAACGGGGTGTTTGCCGCTTGAAAAGTGTATGTCACATTGCGGTGAACCGCATTGGTTGCTTCGGTTTTAACGGCTTGCCCGGACACTTTGCCAAAGATCGTCTCATAGTTGGACCAGAGTTTGTCGAGTACGTCTGCCGACAGAAGGGATGCTGCTTCTGGGCTTACATAAGCCGAGGCTTCGGCTCCGTTACCGGCCTTGAACATATCCATGAACGCATCCGCCGGGTCGGCCGGGGTCTCGGCATCCGCAAATATTTGATTGATAAAAGCGGGTTCGATCAGAGCCTGCCCGGTTACGATCCTAACGGCTGTATTTAAAGTAACGGTTTGCCCGTCCAGTAGTGCCTCAGCTTTACCTGGCTGAAGAACCAGGACATGGGTGCCCTTTTTGACCGTAATTGTCTGTTGGCTCTGATCCCAATGTATGGTCGCTCCAAGGCGGGTGGCCGTCTCCCGTACGGGAGCAAGAGCGGTTCCGCTTTGGAAAACGGAGACAGGGGAAGCGGCAAGAGCCGATGCCGCCGGAAGCGTAAGACTCAGAGCGAGAGTAACCGTGGCGGCTGCTTTCATCGTAATCTTCCTGTTTTTGGACATGAGATAATCCCTCCTAAAAATAATTTATATATGATTGTTGGTTTAACCCGCGAGAATAACGGATGCCGCAACGGCGATCACAATGCCGCCAAGAACGATCCATCCGACTGGATGGGCGAAATTCATCGTCCAGCCGATTCCGAATCTTTTCTCCACAAAAATCGAAGGGTCCTGCGGGTTGAAATAAATGCTGCCCAGCTTCCAGTATCTGTCGTCGTCTACAGGTTGCACTTTGGAACCTGCTGTGGGTCGGCCGATTCGGCTACCTCCCTGTCCTGTATTGAATGAGAGAATAACTGCAAGCAGTACGATAAATACCGGAATGAGGAGGCTGACGAGCAGAATGACATCCGTATCCAAAGGGTTCAGCATATTTAGCTGAATAAAGGAGAACATCAGGACCAAGGCCAATCCCGAGACCATCGTGAACATCGACCATCTGCGTCGGAACAGGGTGTTTTGCCGAATAGACCGCTCCGGATCTCCCGCATAGGTTTGCTGTTTGCTTCTCAGAATGCTCCAGTTAATGAACAGGAACAGCAACGTCATTATCACCTGCATTACATTTGGAAATAGAACGGTTCGATACGATTTGTCCGCGCTTGAGACGATCTCACCCTGAAAGTCGAACTTCATGGCGATGGAATCCGGAATCTTGTCGTAATTCACCAGCACTAGAATCAGGCTAACGACGATAACAACTGCGTGCAAAAGAAACCAGTAATTCGACAAGATGAGGCTATTCCGGCGGAAGCCGGTATCTATGGCAATAACGGATTTGGTTGCAGGGGCGGATAGAAGGGAAGGACGCATTTTTTTCATCCGGAAGTAAAAGATTAGATTCAGTGCGATGGAGACTACGACCATCATCGAAACATAAATGCCCAAGGCTCCGTTCTGCTCTATATCGCCTTCCGATCGGAAGGCACTGTATATACAAAGTATAAACAAGACAGTGTAAATGCCGAGACTGGTTAAGGCATAGGTTTTGCGCATCCGGCGCAGCGGTTCACTGCGGAAGGCTTCTTCACTTACGGAAATGCCGAAGCTGACGGTTTCCCTCGTTAAATAAGGCATAAACGACATGATAGCCAGAACCGGCAGAAACATTAGAACAAGCAGCAAGATAGATAGGATGTGCATCGTTAATTCCCCTCTCTTTTTTGAGTAATTTCGTTGTAAAGTCCCTCTACAATGCCGAGTATTTGCGCTTTATCCATCCCCCGGCAGATCGCCTCGGCAATGATGGGGCGAAGCTCACCGTGTTGCTTATCACTAAATGATTCCGTGACCGGAGGCATTCCATCGGGATGTACGACAACCCCGCGCTGGCGATGGACTTGAATGTATCCTTCTTGCTTGAGCAGGGTATAGGCTTTGTTGACGGTGTGGAGATTGACCCCGACATCAGACGCGAGACTGCGCACCGAGGGTAGCGGCTCGCCGAGTTGAAGCTGTCCGCTGGCAATCCCTTCGATGATTTGGTTGACCAGCTGTGTGTATATGGGGAGCTCCGACTGTAAATCAAGCTCGATGATCAAGAGAATCCTCCTCTTATTGTTCTAACTGTTATACATGTAATATAACAGATGGGGCGAAAGGTGTAAAGTACTTGATATTCAATCGTTCACGGCAGTTGAACTTTGGACGAACAAGCGCAATTGGAAGATATGCTAAAACTCCCAACATGATTATTCTTGTACGGCAACCATCTGGCGAGCCAACCCATGAAATACCAGTGGAAGTCACCGGTCAAAGCCCGGTGCTGATCCAATCTGGGGTGGAAGCCGTGGGGGCCCGAATGGCCATAGGGGCCGGGTTCGTCGCCTCCCTGCCCCAGTTAGTGCATTAACTGTATAACCTACAGTTAATTTGCGAGAAAGGACTGTTTTTTTCGATTTAAATGTAAAACCTCCAGCTAATTCTACGGTCTCCAACGCTTTTGGGCAGGTTGGATACAAATAACTGTAGGTTTTCCAGTTAGTTTAATCGCAGAGAGCTAATCGTCAAAAATACATACAGGAAATACAGTTAGTTTCGTGCGAGTCTACTGATCCGGAGGCAAAGAGGAGGAGGGATGTGAGCGGAATCGAGCAAGTATAGGCGAGTTTGAATGAGATTGAGAATGAGATTGAGATTGAGTAAGATTGGGCAAGTTTGAGTGAGCTCGAGCGATTTTGGAGTATTTGCCCGCCGAGGCACCTTGGGTTTTGGCGGAGAGCAAGGTGTTCTTTCGCGAGGTTCTAAGCCTTTTTAGTACAATACATAGACACCCATATTAGTCTGAGAATAGATTGGCCGGGTTGTGGAGGCCGTGTCGAATAAAAAGACTCCAATCCCGTTCATAGGGATTGGAGTTTATAGTATACCGTAATAATTACTTGCCTTCCGCGATCATTTGGCGCAGTACGGTTTGCAGAATGCCGCCGTTATGGTAGTAGTCCACATCAACCATGCTGTCGAGGCGGGCGGTTACCGGGAATTCAAACTGCGTGCCGTCCGTACGAGTAGCGATGACGGTCAGTTGTTGACCCGGCTTCACCTCGTTGCTCAGGCCAATGATGTCGAACGTTTCGGTTCCGTCGATACCGAGCGTGTTCCAGCCATGTCCTTCCTGGAACTGCAGGGGTAGTACGCCCATACCGACCAGGTTGCTGCGGTGAATCCGTTCAAAGCTTTCCGCGATGACGGCCTTCACGCCGAGCAAGTAGGTGCCTTTGGCCGCCCAGTCGCGGGAGCTGCCAGTTCCATATTCTTTGCCCGCGATGACAACCAGGTTTTGTCCGTCCGCTTGGTAATTCATCGAAGCATCATAGATTGACATCAGGGTGTCCGTAGGCAGATGTTTGGTGACGCCGCCTTCCGTACCAGGGGCAACCTGGTTACGGATGCGGATATTCGCGAACGTGCCGCGCATCATGACTTCATGGTTACCCCGGCGCGAGCCGTAGGAGTTGAAGTCCTTGCGGGCGACGCCGCGGTCGCTCAGGTAAATGCCGCCCGGACTGGTCGGTGAAATGTTGCCGGCCGGCGAAATGTGGTCGGTCGTAACCGAATCGCCGAGCAGGGCAAGTACGCGGGCACTGCGGATATCGGCGATGTCCGTGAGGCCGTCGCTGAGTTTTTCAAAGAACGGCGGGTTTTGAATGTAGGTGGATTTCTCATCCCACTCGTACAATTCGCCTTCCGGAACCGGAATAGCGTTCCAACGCTCATTCTGGGTAAATACGTTTTCGTACTTGGCACGGAACATGTCCGGGCTGACGGACAAACCGATCGCTTCCTTAATTTCCGCGGAAGAAGGCCAGATATCCTTCAGATACACCGGCTGATCGTTTTGATCATAGCCGAGCGGATCGTTTTGCAGATCGATATTAACCGTGCCGGCCAGTGCATAAGCTACAACAAGCGGTGGAGATGCCAGGTAGTTGGCTTTAACCTGCGCATGCACGCGACCTTCGAAGTTCCGGTTCCCAGACAAGACTGCAGCAACGGTCATATCATTCTCTGCGATTGCCGCGCTGACTTCGTCCGGCAATGGACCCGAGTTGCCGATGCAAGTGGCGCAGCCGTAACCGGCCACGTGGAAGCCAAGCGCTTCAAGCGGCTTGATGAGATCGGCTTTTTTCAGATATTCCGTAACGACCAGGGAGCCCGGGGTCAAGCTGCTCTTCACATAACCCGGTTTCTTAAGTCCGCGTTCAACGGCTTTCTTGGCCAGCAGACCCGCTCCCAGCATAACGCTCGGGTTCGAGGTGTTCGTACAGCTCGTGATCGCAGCGATGACAACCGCGCCCGTAGTCAATACGCTGGAATCGCCGTTCGGGTGCTTAACCGGAACCTTTTGCTCGATTTTCTCATCGCTGAGCCCGTATCCGCCCTTATCAACCGGGGTACGGATAATGCCGTTGAAGCTGTCCTTCATCTCGGTCAGCTCGATCCGGTCCTGCGGACGTTTCGGTCCGGCAAGGCTCGGGACAACGGAAGCAAGGTCCAACTCGATAAGATCGGTAAATTCAGGATCTTCCGTTTGGCTTGTGCGGAACATGCCTTGCGCTTTGTAATAAGCTTCGACCAGCGCGATTTGCTCCTCTGGGCGGCCGGTGCTGCGCAGATAAGCCAGCGTCTCCTGGTCGACAGGGAAGTAACCGACCGTTGCGCCGTATTCCGGTGCCATGTTGGCTACGGTTGCGCGGTCCGCAAGACTGATGTTGGCAAGGCCAGGGCCATAGAATTCGACGAACTTGCCTACGACGCCTTTTTTGCGCAGCATTTGCGTTACCGTAAGCGCGAGGTCGGTCGCCGTAGCACCTTCGCTCAGGCTGCCGGTCAGCTTGAAGCCGATAACTTCAGGCGCGACAAAATACAGCGGTTGTCCCAGCATGCCGGCTTCGGCTTCGATCCCGCCGACGCCCCAGCCTACGACACCGAGACCGTTGATCATTGTCGTATGGGAATCCGTACCCACGAGGGAATCCGGGAATACGACCGTCTCGCCGTCAACCTGCTTGGTAGCGGCTACGGAAGCAAGGTATTCCAGGTTGACCTGGTGTACGATCCCGGTAGCCGGAGGCACGGCACGGAAATTATTAAACGCCGTTTGCGCCCAGCGCAGGAAACGGTAGCGTTCTTCATTGCGTTCAAACTCAACGTTCATATTGTATTCAAGCGCTTCAGGAGTTCCGAAGGCATCGACCATAACGGAATGGTCGATGACCAGATCAACGGGAACCAGCGGATTAATCTGCTTCGGATCTCCGCCCGCCTTCTTCACGGTGTCGCGCATGGCGGCCAGATCGACCACGACCGGAACGCCGGTAAAATCCTGAAGGACGATCCGTGCCGGAATAAATGGAATCTCTTTGTTCTCATCGCGGCCTTCGCTCCAGCCGGCGATTTGTTTAACATGTTCTTCAGTAATAGCTCTTCCGTCAAACTGGCGGACGGCGGCTTCGAGTAAAACCTTGATGGAAAACGGCAGCTTGTTTATTTGCCCTAGCCCTTGCTGCTCCAGAGACTGCAGGTCATAGTAGCGATAGCTCTTGCCACCGACTTCGAGTGTACGGCTGCTGGAGAAAAAATCGTTCTTTGACATGATTGAACCTCCTTGTTTCACTACGTGAAACACTATTTCATAATCTCAC
>DJTQ01000385.1 GCA_002439285.1 Paenibacillaceae bacterium UBA6304 | reverse complement strand
CGGCTACGGCTTGCAAGACAGCTCCCCGCAGCTCGGCGGCGACGGGCTTGGCGACGTGCTACTGACGCCGACCAAACTGTATGTGAAGCCGGTGCTTGGCCTGCTGGAGCAGGTCAAGGTTAAGGGGATGGCTCACATAACCGGCGGCGGGTTCATCGAGAATATACCGCGTGTTCTGCCGGAAGGTGTGAATGTCGAAGTCGACTATGGTTCGTGGCCGATTTTGCCGATCTTTTCGCTGCTTCAGGATGAAGGCCATGTCAGCAACCGGGATATGTTTACCACGTTCAATATGGGCATCGGGCTTGTCATTGTCGTGTCGGAACAAGACGCCGAGACTTCGCTGGCTGCGCTCCGCGACGCTGGTGAGACACCTTATGTGATCGGGCGGGTAACTTCCGGCGAAGGGATCGTTACGTTTAAGGGAGCGGAAGTATAATGGCGTCGTCTACCACTTATCGAATTGCGGTATTTGCTTCCGGCCAGGGGACCAATTTTCAGACTTTGGTGGATTCGTCAAGTGCTGGCGAACTAGGACCTGCGGAAATCGTCTTGCTCGTCTGCGACAAGCCGCAAGCCCCGGTGGTGGAGCGCGCACGTCAGGCGGGCGTAGATACTTTTCTGTTTACCCCTAAGGCCTACGCCCGGCGTGAGGATTATGAGGCGGAGATCGTCGCCGAACTGGAGAAATATCAGGTGGATCTCGTTGTGCTTGCCGGATATATGCGCCTCCTTACCTCGGTTCTGGTAGAACCTTACGCGGGGAGAATGATTAACATCCATCCTTCGCTGCTACCGGCTTTTCCGGGTAAAGATGCAATCGGGCAGGCATGGGAATACGGTGTGAAAGTAACCGGAGTTACCGTGCATTTGGTAGATGGAGGCATGGATACCGGGGCAGTGGTGGCCCAAGAGGCGGTTCCCTTGCTGCCGGATGACGATATTCAGACATTGGAGGACCGAATCCATCAAGCGGAACAGAAGTTATATCCGCAGGTTGTGTCCTGGTTTGCAGCCGGCCGGGTTACCGCGGAAGGTAGAAAAGTCATCGTACGACGGTAAAAAGATGATGTTTACTTGTTAAACCGAGTTACTTATAGATTCAGCATAAAGCGATGGGGCGGCGGTGCAGAGTGTCTGCGCATTTTTGACAAGCCGCGGCAACAGATTTGCCGGGATGCAAAAGAAGTCTTTTTCAGCCGGAGTAGATAGAGAGGTTTCGATATTTCCCGAGAAATATCGGGGTCATCATTCGTCATTATTAAGGAGGAGCCAATCGTGGGAATCAAAAGAGCGCTGGTTAGCGTATCGGACAAAACAGGCATCGTGGAGTTTTGCCGCGAGTTGTCGCAGCTTGGTGTGGAGATCATTTCGACTGGAGGGACGAAGAACCTGTTGTCGAAGGAGGGAGTACCTGTCATCGGGATTTCCGATGTTACGGGATTTCCGGAAATATTGGACGGTCGCGTCAAAACACTGCATCCGGCCGTTCACAGCGGCTTGCTCGCCGTACGTGACAGCGCGGAGCATCAGGCTCAAATGAAGGAATTGGGGCTCGATTACATTGACCTGGTCGTCGTAAACCTGTATCCGTTCCAGGAGACGATCGCCAAGCCGGATGTGACGTATGAGGATGCGATCGAGAATATCGACATCGGCGGACCGACTATGCTACGCTCGGCAGCCAAGAACCATGCTTTTGTCAGCGTGGTTGTCGATTCGGCTGATTACGGTACTGTATTGGAAGAAGTCCGTTCAGGCGGAGATACCTCGTTGGAAACACGTAAACGGTTGGCGGCCAAAGTGTTCCGTCATACGTCGGCTTACGACGCGCTGATCTCCGATTATTTGTCGAACGTGACCGGGGATCCGCTGCCTGAGCGTTACACCGTAACTTATGAGAAAATCCAGGACCTCCGCTATGGCGAGAATCCGCATCAAAAAGCGGCGTTCTACCGCAAACCGCTGGCTGCAGCGGATACGCTGACGACAGCCGAACAGCTCCACGGCAAAGAATTGTCGTACAACAATATCAATGATGCCAATGCGGCACTGCAAATCGTGAAGGAATTTGAAGAACCGGCCGTTGTGGCCGTAAAACATATGAACCCTTGCGGCGTAGGCGTTGGGGAGAGCATTTATGAAGCTTATCGCAAGGCTTATGATGCCGACCCGGTATCGATCTTTGGCGGTATTGTCGCGGCTAACCGGATTATTGACGAAGCAACCGCGATGCTGCTAAAAGAAATTTTCCTCGAAATCATTCTGGCACCCGGATTTACGCCGGAAGCGCTGGAACTGTTGACGAAAAAGAAAAACATTCGCCTGCTCAAGCTCGGCAGCTTGGCGTCGACGGGTAGCCGAAGCAGTCAGTTAGTCGTGACTTCGATTGAAGGCGGCATGGTGGTTCAGGAAAGCGATGTTCATTCGTTGACCGAAAGTGACCTGCAGGTTGTAACGGACCGCAAGCCGACCGAAGCGGAATTGAAGCAACTGTTGTTCGGTTGGAAAGTAGTTAAGCACGTGAAGTCCAACGCCATCGTGCTGGCGCAGGATGACATGACGGTTGGCGTCGGGGCCGGTCAAATGAACCGGGTCGGATCGGCGAAGATCGCCATTGAGCAAGCAGGAGACAAAGCGAAAGGCAGCGTGCTTGCTTCCGATGCGTTCTTCCCGATGGGGGACACGCTGGAGATCGCCGCAAAGGCGGGGATAACGGCAGTCATTCAGCCAGGGGGTTCCGTGAAAGACGAGGAATCGATTAAAGTGGCCAATGAATATGGCATTGCGATGGTATTCACCGGAGTAAGACACTTCAAACATTAAGTTAAGCTAAGGCCTGGACGGCAGGACCGCTGCGGCGGCCCTGTCGTTTTTCGCCTCATTTGAACGAAGCGAATGGCCCAAGATGTAACGGACATCATTGCCGTTATAGGGCCGGAAATGAGGGCCTTTCAGATCTTATGGACATGAGCGCCCTTATTTGCCAGAATCGACGGCAAAACAGGGCTTAATAGGCAGATAAGTGCTGTGGTGTCCGTTAAAATCAGAAATGAGCCATTTTAGGCGGATTAACGTCTCCTGTGTCCGTTAGACGAAGCAAGCACAACTACGAGCACCAAGAGCACCTGTAGCACCGAAAATGCTATACATTAAGGAGGAAATGTGGGATGGATATTTTAGTGATCGGCGGCGGCGGGCGCGAGCATGCGATTTGCTGGGCACTCGCCAAAAGCCCGAAATCCGGAACGATCTATTGCGCGCCGGGAAACGCCGGAATCGGGCAAATTGCGGAACTGGTTCCGATTCAGGTTCATGAGTTTGAACGCTTGACTGGATTCGCGAAGGAGAAGCAAGTCGGACTTGTCGTTGTCGGACCGGATGATCCGCTAGTGGACGGGATTGTCGACTCTTTTGAAGCAGAGGGTATCCCTGTGTTTGGACCACGGAAGAATGCGGCGCTGATCGAGGGAAGCAAGACCTTTATGAAGGATCTGCTGGAAAAATATCATATCCCGACCGCGGCCTACGAAAAGTTTGACGATTACGAAGCGGCGCTGGCTTATTTGCAATCCCAGCCTGTGCCGATCGTCATCAAGGCGGACGGATTGGCTGCGGGTAAAGGTGTAACGGTCGCTTTTACCCGGGAAGAAGCGGACCAGGCCCTGAAGCAGATCATGGTGGACAAGGTGTTCGGCGAGTCGGGCAGCCAGGTGGTGATCGAGGAATTCCTGTCGGGTCAGGAAATGTCGATCCTGTCGTTCGTGGACGGGGAGACGGTGCGTCCCATGGCGGCGGCTCAAGATCATAAGCAAGTATACGACGGTGATAAAGGACCGAATACGGGAGGAATGGGTACTTATTCTCCGTTGCCCCATATTGCAGACAGCATTATCGAGGAAGCGGTGGAAAGTATCATCAAACCGACAGCGAAGGCGATGGTTCAGGAAGGGCGGCCGTTCCGGGGAGTTCTGTTCGCCGGGTTGATGATCGGGCCGGACGGTAAGCCGAAGACGATCGAGTTTAACGCCCGCTTTGGCGATCCGGAGACCCAGGTGGTTCTGCCACGGCTGAAAAGCGATTTGCTGGAGATTTTTTTGGCCGCCGTTAACGGAACGCTGGCTGATGCGGAGATCGAATGGAGCGAGGAAGCCGCGGTTTGCGTCATTTTAGCTTCTGGTGGATACCCTGCATCTTATCCGAAAGGCTTGCCGATTCAAGGGCTCGACCAGGTTTCGGAGAAGGATGCGCTCGTCTTCCATGCAGGTACGGCCAAGGGCGAGGCCGGCCAGTTGGTCACGAGCGGCGGACGCGTGCTTGGCGTCGTCGGGCTCGGCAAGGATATTGCCGAGGCACGCGATAAAGCTTACACCGCAGCTGAGCGAATTACCTTCGAAGGTAAGCAAAACCGCGCGGACATCGCTGCGAAGGCCTTAGTATAATTAAATTAGCGAAACGTCCATTCAGGCCGTCCGTCCGCGGACGGTCTTTACTTTTGCAATTCAGATCAAAAGCCTCGAAAACGATCGTGATACATTGTTCATGAAAGGAGAGCAGCCGGAGATGTACGAATGGAACGAGATGGTACAACGGATGATTGACTGGGTTGACGAGCATCTGGAGGAGACGCCTTCGCTGCTTACGATGTCGCAGCAACTAGGCTATTCACCGCATTACTGCACAAAGCAGTTTCACGCCCTGACGGGAATGACGCTTCGGGATTATGTCCGCATGCGCCGGATCAGCCGTGTCGCCTTGGAGCTCCGCGATACGGACAAACGGGTGCTCGACATTGCCATCGATTGCGGATTTTCGTCACAGGAAGCGATGACCCGTGCGTTCGTCAAAGCGTTCGGCATTACGCCGGGCGCCTACCGGAAATCGAAACGTCCCATCAAGCTGGCCGTCCGGCAGGAGGTATTCTCTCCTTATCATTTCGCGATGAAGGAGCAATGGAACATGAATTTAAGATCCGCTATCCAGCCTATCGAGGTTAAGGTAGAGCATATTCAGGC
>DJTQ01000176.1 GCA_002439285.1 Paenibacillaceae bacterium UBA6304 | reverse complement strand
ATCGAGAAGCAGTTGATCGATGAAGTCGGTCCCGTCGGCGGCAAGCTTCATACCGGACGCAGCCGGAACGATCAGGTTGCGACGGATATGCATCTGTATCTCCGTAAACGGGTCGTGGAATTCGTGGGCTTGCTGCATGATCTGCAGGAGGCGCTGATCGGACAGGCCAAAGCCAACCAGGAAACGATTGTCCCTGGCTACACGCATCTGCAACGGGCGCAGCCGATTTTGTTCGCCCACCATTTGATGGCCTATGTCTCCATGTTCCAACGGGATATCGAGCGCCTGCAGGACAGCTACAAACGTATTAATGTGCTGCCGCTCGGCGCGGGCGCGTTGGCGGGAACGACGTTCCCGATCGACCGTCATTTCGTGGCGGAGCAGCTCCATTTTGACGCGGTTTACGAGAACAGCCTCGATGCGGTAAGCGATCGTGACTTCATCTTGGAATTCCTGGCCGATGCTTCGATCTTGATGATGCATCTGTCGCGTCTAAGCGAGGAGCTCGTCATGTGGAGCAGCACCGAATTCCGGTTTGTAGAATTGGATGACGCCTTCTGCACAGGAAGCAGCATTATGCCGCAGAAGAAAAATCCAGACGTGCCGGAACTGGTTCGCGGCAAAACAGGACGTGTCTACGGCAATCTCATGGGTCTGCTTACCGTGCTGAAGTCATTGCCGTTGGCGTATAACAAGGATATGCAGGAAGACAAGGAAGGCATGTTCGATACGGTGGAGACCCTTCGTGGAGCTCTGCAGTTGTTTGCTCCGATGATTGCGACGATGAAAGTGAATAGCGTGCGTATGCGCGAAGCGGTGAACAAGGACTTTTCGAATGCGACCGATATCGCCGACTTCCTGGCGAACAAAGGGCTGCCTTTCCGCCAGGCGCATGAAGTGATCGGCAAAACGGTCCTGTACTGCATCCAGAACGACAAGTTCCTTCTTGATCTCACGCTGGACGAATTCAAGCAATTCTCGCCGTTATTCGACGAGAGCATTTATAACGTGCTTCAACCGGAAACGGTAGTAAATGCACGGAACGTTTACGGCGGCACGGCGTCCGGACAGGTGGCAGCGGCGATTTCCAGGGCAGAAGCCAAGCTTCAGGCTGCCGGCGAATGGGTGAAGGAATACACGGAGAAGAGCAAATAGGGGATGCCCGCCAACAGATTTTGATACAGGTTTGTTGAAATCAATTTTTGCAACAGTCATACAACAGTCATACAACAGCTCTTGCAACATCCTCATAACAGCCTTCGTCTTTTGACGATGGGCTGTTTTTTTTGTGTTGTATTTTCCAAGCAAATCTATGAAAATGATATGGGAAATATTTGGAAGTTATGTGAATATTCAAAATATTTTCAGGCAACTTTCAGAAAGTTATAAAAAAACCGTCGTAAAATGTCGAAATATAAGTTAGATTAAGTTAGATCATTCCTTGCAAAGGGTTGGAATAAGAGATCTATAAGATTCAAACATTTAAGACGTACATACCTATATTTAAAGGAGCTAGACACATGAGAACCTTTTTTGCCAGTCTGGGAAGACTACTGGAAATTCGGTCATTGCGTAATCGCATGTTGATCATTTTTGCCATCATGCTGATCATTCCTAACGTAGTCATTGCATATTCGAGTCTGACCAGCGCGAGCGGGCAACTGCGTGACAAAATGAATGAGAGCACCAAGTCGAGCGTCAATTTGTTGAATGACTCACTGAATAATATTGTTGAGGCGGAAATTCGGAATGTAGAGCAATTGGTGATGCAAATGGACTCGCAGCAGATTAATGCGAAATCGCCGGAGCTGAGAGCGCTCCTCGACCTGTTTATTGAGAAGCATCCGGAACTGGAGATTATTACGGTGGGTAATGAGCAGGGAGCCTGGATGAAGGCACCCGATCCGGGCAATCAGGATTACGACCCGAGGGAAAGAGATTGGTACAAAGCGGCGTTAGACAAGCCGGAGCAGACGGTCATTCTGGATCCGCTTAAGTCGGCCACGTCAGGGAACTACAATCTGTTTATTAGCCGGATGTTACCTGACGGGCAGGGAGCGATTAGTGTATCCTTGGATCTGGCAAACATCAACGAAATGGTTAAAAAGATCGGTCTTGGCTCCAAAGGTTATATTTATTTGTTGGACCGGACCAATCACTTCACTTCCCATCCGATGCAGCCAGTCGGCGCGGAGGCGGTAGGAGACCACCTGGTCAAAATCCAAGGCGGGGAATCTGGGTTTGTGAATTACGATAACCCGGATACTGGTCATCCGCAAAGTGCTTATTTTACGACAAATGATTTGACCGGCTTCAAAATTGTCGGCGTGCTGGAAACGAATGAATTCATCGAAGCGTCGATGCCTATTTTTTGGACTGCTATGATCGTATTGTGCGTTTCCTTGCTTGCTGCGGGCGTAGTGCTCTTCTTTGTCATCCGTAATGTCACGCGTCCGATTGAGCAGTTGAATCAATCCGCGAAGCGGGTGGGCGAGGGATATCTAAACGAGGAAGTGATCATCACCCGTCGCGATGAGATCGGCCAATTGGCTGGTAACTATAATGAAATGGTAAATTCAATCCGACAAATGGTTCATGGCATTACTGAAATTTCAGGCCAGCTTGCGGCATCGAGTGAGGAACTGACGGCTGGAACCGAGCAGAATGCCCTAGCGGTTGAGCACGTTGCCAGCCTGGTACAGGAATCCGCCGACGGTGCGGAGATTCAGGCATCCGTATCTGCGGAAAGCGCCAAGACGATGGATGAAATGTCGATGGGCATTCGCAAAATTGCGGAGGCTTCCGGAACGATTGTAGAATCCTCGCTTCAGACGGAACAAGATGTGCGATCCGGCAGCGAAAAAGTGGTCCTTGTTAGCCGGCAGATGGAAGAGATTCATCGGTCTACCCGGGAATCTGCGGAATTGATGCATCAAATGAATGAACTCAGTACGCAAGTGTCGGGAATGAGCAGCGCGATTTCGGATATTGCGGTGCAGACCAATCTTCTCGCCCTGAATGCAGCGATCGAGGCTGCCCGGGCAGGTGAAGAAGGCCGGGGTTTCTCGGTCGTTGCCGATGAGGTCCGCAAACTGGCGGAGCAATCCAGGGCTACGGCGGAAAAAATCCGGCTGAGCATTTCGCAAATGGTCGAAATGACGGGGAAAGTCTATGAAGTTATGAACCGGGATGTCACCGAAAGCGTGGAACGCGGCATCTCCGTCACGGAGGAAGCTCAGCGTGCGTTCAGGCAAATTGAAGGTTCCACGCAGCGGATTTCCGAGCAAATTCATGAGGTCTCGGCTATTACAGAGCAGATGTCGGCCAGTGCCGACGAAATCGCCGAATCGGTTATGCAAATCGCCCGAACCTCTTCGAAGAGCTTGGATTCATTCCAGAGCGTAACTGCGGCGACTCAAGAACAATTGGCCTCTATGGAGGAAATCTCCTCCGCATCGGAAGGGTTGGCTCGTATGGCCGCGGAAATGCATGCCCGAACCGATCGCTTCAAAGTGGAATAGAGCAGTAGTGCAATACATTAAGATTATTGTTCCGGTCCGATGTAGCCTTTACGCCCTGCTGCGTAACCCAAGATGATTGTTATCAGGGACAAACCGGTAATGGTAGCCAGCGGCACGGTCCAGCCTCCGCTTCGATCATGAAGGAAGCCGAACAAGGTCGGGCCGACCGCGGCCAGCAAATAGCCGACGGACTGCGCCATCCCGGACAATTGGGCGGCTTGGTGGGCCGTTCGCGAACGCAGGGCAAAGAACATAATGACCAAGCTGAAAGTTGTACCGCAGCCAAGACCGATTAGTAAGATAAAGAGCGGCGCAAGGAAGGGCGGGCCAAGCCAGATACCTCCGTACCCAAGCAGGAACAGGGCGGAGGAGAAGGCGGCCAGCCCTTTTTGCGTTTGCGTGCGCGCCGCGATCAATGGCATGAGGAACGAGCCGCCCATGCTGGCGAGCTGCATCAGGGAGAGCATCCAGCCGGCTTGCCCCATGCTTAATCCTTGCTCGTGAAGAATTTCCGGCAGCCAGGAGATGCCGATATAGAACATAATGGACTGGAAGCCCATGAAGATCGTTACCTGCCAGGCGATGGAAGAACGCCACACGGAATTGGAGCGTCGCGCGGAGTTACTGCCGTTTTGTGGAGTGGTCGCGGCTTGCTTGGAGCTTCCCAGACTTGGTGCGGTACCGATATCGGAGGTCTTGACCGGTCCA
>DJTQ01000087.1 GCA_002439285.1 Paenibacillaceae bacterium UBA6304 | reverse complement strand
CTGCCGTGCCGGCAGCTAGCCCTGGAGAGATTTCGGCGGACCTGAGCCGGGCCGCCTTCGAGCCGGTCCGTCATTCGGGCCTGCATTTGACCGAAACGCCGCGTATTCCGACGATCGAAGTAGAAGGCGGGAATCGTTCGGAATATTTTATCGACGTGACCCCGATCCGCAATACAATTGCTACCCGGATGCGTCAAAGTGTATCGGAAATTCCTCACGGCTGGATGATGATCGAGGTCGATGTGACCAATCTGGTCCAACTGCGGAACAAAATCAAAGACGAATTTAAGAAAAAAGAAGGCGTCAATCTGACTTACCTCGCCTTTTTGCTGAAAGCGGTCGTCAGCGCCATCAAGGATTATCCGATCATGAATTCGGTCTGGGCCGTAGATAAAATTATCGTGAAACGGGACATTAACATTTCGCTGGCCGTAGGGACGGAAGACTCCGTGCTGACCCCGGTAATTAAGAAGGCGGATCAGAAGAACATCGCCGGCCTGGCTCGTGAAATCGACGAACTTGCCACCAAGGTGCGGGCCGGAAAGCTGAAGCTGGACGATATGCAAGGCGGTACCTTTACCGTGAACAATACCGGGTCTTTCGGATCTATTTTGACCCAACCGATCATCAATTACCCGCAAGCAGCGATTCTGACCTTTGAATCCATTGTGAAAAAGCCGGTCGTGATCAACGACATGATTGCGGTGCGCTCGATGGCCAATTTGTGCCTTTCGCTCGATCACCGGATTCTGGACGGCGTTATTTGCGGTCGATTCATGCAGCGGGTCAAAGATAATATGGAGAGCTACTCCTTGGACACTCAAGTCTATTGATTTGGAGGACGAAATCAGCATGACGAAATCCATTGGCATCTCATATATCGGGGAAATCGAATACGGGGAAGCTTGGGACAGACAAAAGCAATTCGTCAAAGCGATCGATGAACAGCAGCAGGGGGAACACCTGCTGCTGCTTCAGCATCCGCCGACCTATACCATCGGATCGCAGCGTCATCCCGAACATTTGCTTCTTGGTCCCGAGCAGCTTCGTGAACGAGGCATTGCCCTGTTTGAAATCGACCGGGGCGGGGATATTACATACCATGGTCCCGGACAACTGGTCGGTTATCCATTGTTATGGCTCGACAGCAGCCAAGGGCTGGATTTGCATGGATATTTACGGAATCTGGAGCAAGTCATTATCAATTACTTGGGATCGTTCGGCATAGAAGGGTCCAGAAAGCCGGAATATACCGGCGTTTGGGTTGGGGACGAAAAAATTTGCGCCATCGGCGTGAAATTCAATAAGTGCCGTCAACGCAAAGGGTTTATTACGAGTCATGGTTTTGCCTTTAATGTCAAGTCGGGGATTCAGGAAGAAGGGTTCCGGGGGATCGTCCCGTGTGGCATTCAGGAGTTCGGTGTTACCTCACTGGAGGATGTTACCGGACGTAATTTTACGGTAGAACAGGCCGCAGAGGGGATTGTCCCCTATTTTAATGACTTGTTCGGCTATTACGGATCTTTAAACTTGGTTAGCGCAGGAAAATAGGTTCAAATAAAGCAAGCAACGTAGAAGCTACCATGGCGAACAGCATCAAATACACAACGACTTTCAGCCATTTTTTTTGCATCATGTATATAACCCCTTTTTGAATTCATTTTTAAGTTTTTAACAGTCAGTCTTATTTTATCGCAAAAACGAAAGTGAGGAAAGTCCTGTGATCAACAAGGAGAGAGTGATTGCCCAGTTTCTGGAGCTGGTGCAGATCGATAGCGAAACCAAGCATGAACGTCAAATTGCGGATGTATTAAAAACTAAGTTTACAGCGCTTGGGCTCGACGTAGTGGAGGATGATTCCGCATCCCGGACCGGCCATGCGGCGGGGAACCTGATCGCAACATTGAAAGCTAGCGGAGAGGATACTTCTTCTGCCGCCCCGTTCCTGTTTACTTGCCATATGGACACGGTTGCGCCGGGAAACGGAATCAAACCGACTGTTGGCGAAGACGGATGGATTCGCAGCGACGGCACGACCATTCTCGGATCGGACGATAAGGCGGGAGTTGCCGCGCTGCTCGAAGTAATCCAGGTGCTCAACGAAAACCGTCTGCCGCATGGACAAATTCAATTTGTCATAACTGTAGGCGAAGAATCGGCGCTTACCGGCTCCAGAGCGATGGATGCCAATCTGCTGGATGCGAAATATGGCTTTGCGATCGACTCTAACGGAGATGTGGGTTCTATCTGTATCGGGGCCCCGACCCGCGCACAAATCGATATCGAGATCTACGGCAAGTCGGCTCATGCCGGCGTGAATCCGGAGGATGGCATCAGCGCTATCCAGGTCGCGGGCAAAGCGATCGCCAGAATGAATCTGGGACGAATCGATGAGACGACAACCGCCAATATCGGAAAATTCGAAGGCGGCGGTGAGACGAACATCGTGCCGGATTACGTTAAATTGTACGCGGAAGCCCGCAGCACCTCGCTCGAAAAGATTAACAAACAGATCGAAAGCATGAAGGAAGCAGTGGAATCCGTCTGCCGGGAATACGGAACGAAACATGAATTCCGTAGCGACCTCGCCTACCCTGCCTTCCAGTTTAACGATGAAGACGATGTCGTGGTTCTGGCGAAACGGGCAGCCGTTCAGCTGGGATTGTCGGGCAGCACCTTCATTTCCGGAGGCGGCAGCGATGCCAATGTATTTAACGGTTTTGGCATTCCAACCGTGAATCTGGCGGTAGGATACGAGAACATTCATACCACCGAGGAGCGGATCAAAGCTTCCGACATCGTAAAAGTAGCCGAATTCGCCTTGGAGATTGTTTCTCAATCCTTAAAAATCAACTAATCCATTCGGTTAAATAGACAATAAACCGGCAACAGCCGTCCGATAGCTAATAGCTGACGGGCGGCTGTTGTAATTTTACTAAACTGTATTAATGAAGCACGTTAGAGGTTGGAGTCGGGAGGTTACGACTTTGGGCCAGGCTCCAGGTTGTGTGCCAATTTGTCCCGTGGATGATATGCAGGGCTTCGGAAATATCGGTTAAATATTTCTCGATTTTGTTCTGTTCTTCTTCGCCGGGTCGGTACAGTTCTAAGCGTCCCACCAGGCGGTTCATTGTCGTATGCAAGTAGCAGGAGCTCGCAGCAAACCGGGCTTTGGCCAAATCCGGAAATTGTTCGGCAAGCCGCTCAAAAATGGGGGCAGCTTCATCGAACCGACCTTCATCATGCAATACCTCTCCGTAAATATAAGCGAGTTGTTTATAGGGCGGCAGAGCTTCCAGTAACGAGGAAAGATTTAACTTTAACAGCTTGGACTTGGCCAGTTCCACGTAACCTTCAGCATATAACGACTGGATTAAATCGCACAAATGATATGTATCCTGATTTCCGGCTAGTTCCTCTGCAAGTTCAAGTAGCCCCAACTGCACAGAACGCTCGATGAGACCAGGGATCAATGTAATGGAATCGGCCGTGTTTTGGGGAAGTGAACGGGCAATGTCATGATCCAGGCAAAACCGGGCTAAGTGCGACAACTGATCCAACGATTCCGTAAAATGTTCGGATAATGGGGACTCGCGATTTTTCCATTCTAAAATGATATCTAAGACTTGTTTGTGGTCACCGCACCGGATCAGATTCTCCAAATATAAGATGGAACTGTCTTCATCGTGCCATGAGGCGTCCGGGTTATTTGTTCCTTCACAATTAAACATAGGTATTTAGCACCCCCTTTACACATTAAGCATCTTAATGACGAATGCGCAAGAATTTTGTTGAATGAACTCGATTTATTTTAAGACAGCGTTATGCCGTTGTATGAAGTCTTTGACTTTAGTGCCGCCGCCAGCTTCTTTTGTCCATTGGGATAAGAGAATGCGAATCTGCCAGGCTTTGCCTCTTGCGGTAATCCGGTTGCTGGAGAAATGACTTTTCATGGAACTGCTCCTTTTCTGCAGGTTTGGTATAATAACACCATATGTTCGAAACGGACAAGTTATGACAGGGAGGATTATTTAAATGACAAACGAACAGT
>DJTQ01000187.1 GCA_002439285.1 Paenibacillaceae bacterium UBA6304 | reverse complement strand
GTCGTCCATGGGCCGGGCTCCTTCGTCCATAATGGATATTCTCGCTTAAAGGGTTGAATTCGAATTGGACATAATTTGCTTCAGCTTTTCCGTTGCCCTCTTTTGAATCCGGGAAACGCTCATTTGGGATACGCCCAGCTTCTGTGCGATAGCACGCTGGGATTGCCCATCCTGAAATGCCAGTAAAAGGACTTGTTGCTCCTGTTCCTTAAGCTGACTGAGCGCTTGCTGCAAATCCATCCGCTTCTCAACGGTGTCATAATCATCCGCTTCCGTGCTGATTAACTCGCCCAAAGTCGCGGCGCTTTCTTCCTGGGATAGCGGTGAATCCAACGAAACATAATGATAGCATTCCCTTCCGGCAAGCACCTCAACCGTTTCTTCCACGGAAAGCTCCAGGAATTCGGCGATTTCCTTGACATCGGGGGAACGTTCCAGTCTGACGGTCAGTTCGTCAATCGCTTGTTGAACCAACGCGCCTTTCTCTTTGATTCTTCTCGGAACTTGAATATACCAGGACTTGTCCCGCAAAAAATTCTTCATGTGCCCGATCATGCTTTTCATCGCATAAGGCTCAAACGGGATTCCCATTTCGATATCGTATTGTTGAAGAAGCCGGATCAACGCCATCTGTCCTACCTGATACAAATCCTCATACAGGTCCGGACGATTACGGGCAATTTTTCCCGCCGCCATTTTTACCATGGGTTCATATTTCTTAATCAGGACAGTGGCTATATCATTGTCCTTCGTTTGTTGATATTCCCAGATCATGCTGGTGGATTCATTCATAGACTCGGGGGGAGTCAATTTATCCGTCATACTTTCTCCTCGCTCTTCATTAAGCGGCGAGTCATAACCACCTTGGTTCCTTTTCCGGCTTCATTCTCTACGCTGACTTCGTCCATGAGCGCCTGCATGAGATAGAACCCGAGTCCGCCGATTTGGGCCTCATTCAATTCTTTATTATGCAGTCCCTGACGTTGACCAGCCATGCCCCACGAATCAAAGCTCTCCCCTTCATCTCTGACCGTAATGGACAATGCATCCCCAACAGTTTCAAAGGTGACTTCCATCAAACCATTGCTTTCTTTGTAAGCATATAAGACGGAATTGTTACATGCCTCGGAAATGGCTACCTTCATATCCTCGATCTCTTCATAGGAGAAACCCATTTTAGAAGCTACACCATAAAGATTCAATCTGACTATATCGACATACTCCGCAGTGGCCGGTAAACTGATTACAACTTTCTGCACTTCGTCTATCATGTTACTCTTTCCTTTCCTATTGGGAATTCTCCTGTGCGACAAAGAACTTAGCGATTCCAGTCATATCGAACAACTTCTGAATTTGTTCCGGAACTTCCTTCACTAAGAAACCAGCCTGCATTCCATGTCTTGTCTTTAGTATCGATAACAAAATCCCTATGCCTGTGCTGTCAATATACTTCAGATCCTTTAAATTAAGCACAAGGTCCTGCTTGTCGTTAAGAGCCAGCGGCTCCATCACCTGGCGAAAATCGGGAGCAACGGATAAGTCCAATTCACCGCGTAGAAAAACTGTACATGTGCCGTTCTCCACTTGCGACGTAGCTGTAAACTTCTCATTTTTATTTGTATTCATAGACACTCTCTCCTGAAATATGTTTTCTTTATAAATAACCCGTCAAACCAAGTTATGAATCAACGAATCGACGATTCTGCGATAAAGTTATTACTATATTTGGATAAAATTGTCTTTATGGAACTTAATTTTAGCGGTTTACTTATATAATCATCCATTCCCGCTTGCAAGCATTTGCTTCTAATACCATCCATCACATTCGCTGTCATCGCAAAGATTTTTGGATTTCTGCCCGGCTTTTGAAGTTCACGAATTCGCAGGGTTGCTTCCAGACCATCCATGACCGGCATTTGCAAATCCATGAATATAAAATCGTAGCCCTGGGCAAAAGCCAGCTCGACCGCCTGTACACCGTCTTCGGCGACTTCTGGTTCATACCCCAGCTTTCGAAGCATACTGACCATCAACCGCTGATTTACCGGATGGTCGTCGACCACCAGCACACGCTCCTTATGCACAAGATCTCTATCAAACAGAATCTCTTGCCCCGAGCAGGCCAATTCCTCGGTGTCATCCTCATACTTGTTTACGCAAATCGTAAAAACAAAGGTTGCCCCTTTTTCCTCCAGGGGCTCTACCCGGATACTCCCGCCCATCATATGAACAAGTGTCTGACAGATCGCGAGGCCAAGCCCGGTCCCTCCGTATTTTCTCGTCATGGACGAATCCAGTTGAGAAAAAGGTTTGAATAACCGATCGACTTTTTCAGGCGGAATCCCGATGCCCGTGTCTTTCACCGTAAATTCAAGCATAAGCTTGCCTTGATCTGTTTCTTGGCTGGACACTACTAGATAAATGCCCCCCTGATCGGTAAACTTCATCGCATTGGCAACCAAATTAATCAGCACCTGGCGCAGCCGCCCCATATCTCCGTATAACAGCGTCGGAATCCGTTCATCCACAAATGATACGAACTCCAGACCCTTTCGTCCCGCATCCAGTGAGAACAGGCTGCTAACTTCTTGAATCGTAGCTCTTAGCTCGAACGGACTTTCTTCAAGTTCCATCTTACCAGACTCCATTTTCGTAAAGTCCAGGATGTCATTGATAATGGCTACCAGCGTATCCGCACTACCCCGAATAATCTCGGCATACTCCTTCTGCTCCTCTTGAAGCTCTGTCTCTAGCAGCAGATCAATCATGCCGATGACACCATTCATCGGGGTGCGAATTTCATGGCTCATCATCGCCAAAAATTCCGTCTTCGCTTTCGCGGCAATTTCAGCGGCTTCTTTGGCCCTTACGAGCTCCTCATTCGTCCGCTCCAGTTCCAGCGTTTTTTGCTGCAGCAGCATACTCTGTGTTTTAAGTCGTTGATTAGTCAAATACATATCAACGAAGCCTTCGATTTTCGATCTGAGAATCTGCGGAATAAACGGTTTTACCATGTAATCGATCGCACCGGCGGAGTATCCCGCGAACACATGCTCCGCCTCCTTGCTGTTGGCAGAGATGAATATAATCGGAATATCCTTGGTCTTATCCCTAGCCTTGATCAGTTTCGCGGTTTCGATTCCGTCAAGTCCGGGCATTTGAACATCAAGCACGATTACGGCAAAATCATCCTTCAATAAAAATCTTAAAGCTTCTTCGCCGGAAGTTGCCTTAATTAAATGATATTGTTCACTTTCCAACACCGCTTCCAAGGCCATCAGGTTCTCGGGGCGGTCATCCACCAGCAAGATATGAATCGGTTCTTGGGCCCCCATGGAATCCTCCCGCATCCTTCATTTGATCTTTCGGTAAATCTTCTCCATCTTATCTAAAGGCTCATAGCAATCGCCATAATTCGTAAAATGAACGGACTCCTTCGATCCCAGCACAAGTACCCCAAAATGGCTAAGGCTTTCGTGAAACAACGAATGAACCCGGTTTCTCAACGTTTCGTCAAAGTAAATCATGACATTTCGACAAAATATAACATTAAATTCATTGAACGATTGATCGGTCGCCAAGTTATGCTCGGCAAAAATGATGTTTTTACGCAAAAAAGGCTGAAAGATTACGGAGTTGTATTTTGCCGTATAATACTCGGAGAACGAGCGGGTACCGCCTGCTTCCTGATAGTTTTTTGTATACAGCTTCATCTTTTGAATTCCAAAAACGCCTTCTTTGGCCACCTGCAGTGATTTTCCATTCATGTCGGTAGCATAAATCCTGGCTTTATCATAAAGTCCTTCCTCATGGAGCAGGATAGCCATCGAATAGACCTCTTCCCCGGTAGAGCAACCTGCATGCCATATTCGGATATAGGGATAAGTCCTGAGCAGCGGGACTACCTTTTCCCGGAATGCCCGAAATAAGGAAGGGTCCCGAAACATTTCCGTAACCGGAATCGACAGGCTATAAACCAGCCGCTCGAAGCAAGCTCGGTCATGCAGAACTTTCTCTTGCAAGCCGGAAATGGTGGCAAG
>DJTQ01000192.1 GCA_002439285.1 Paenibacillaceae bacterium UBA6304 | reverse complement strand
TACATGCCCGGCATTTCCGCCGTCTCGCCACCGATCAGGGCACAGCCCGACTCATGGCATCCTTCGGCAATCCCGGCCACGATCGACTCGATCTTCTCGGGCACGACTTTATCGCAAGCCAGATAATCGAGGAAGAACAATGGCTCCGCCCCTTGCACGACGATGTCGTTTACGCACATCGCGACCGCGTCGATCCCGATCGTATCGTGCTTATCCATCGCGAACGCGATTTTCAGCTTCGTGCCTACGCCGTCGGTACCCGACACCAGCACCGGCTCCTCATATTTGTCTTTGTTCAGTCCGAACAAAGCGCCGAACCCGCCCAAATCCGTCATAACCTCCGGACGGAACGTCCGTTTAACGTGCTTCTTCATCCGCTCTACCGCTTCATTGCCTGCCGCGATATCCACACCGGCGTTTTTGTAAGCCTCAGACACGTAGGGACACACTCCTTAAAATGGATTTAATAGACTCGATAGTCACGCTAGTCATACTGACACGCTGACACTGTGAAGACTTGCCGTCGTACTGGTTGCAATGAACAGTCGATTTGCCTCAAACATTACCGCAAACCGTACCCATCGGGCGTCCGAGTCGCCTATCTGGCGCAATTAACTGGAAAACCTACAGTTAATTCGCCCACAAACGCCTTATCCCCCAAAATAACTGGAAAACATCCAGTTATTTTGCTTTAAAAACTCCCTAAGAGACAATAAAGCCGAAATTAACTGTAGAAAATCCAGCTATTTAATAACACCTTCTCAAATCGAGTAAATTAGCTGGAGGAAATACAGTTAATTCCTAGCTACCAGCTAGTAACATCCCATCTTCGGCGCTAACTTGGCCTCAAGTGAATAAACGGATCATTACTCAGAACAAAACTTAGCCAGAACGTCGAACTCCGCTACCAACTCCGAACTTAGCTAATCTATTCTTGAGAACATTACTCTTATCCGAAACTGACTAGCCAGAACGTCGAACTCTGCTACCAACTCCGAACTTAGCTAATCTATTCTTGCGAACATTACTCTTATCCGAAACTGGCTAGCTAAAACGTCGAACTCTGCTACCAACTCCGAACTTAGCCAATCTATTCTTGCGAAAATTACTCTTATCCGAAACTGGCTAGCTAAAACGTCGAACTCTGTTGCCAATTCCGAACCTAGCTAATCAGTGTCTTCGCCCATTTAATTCGGTCCCCAACTCATTCCGACATCTGATCCTAAGTTGCGAGTTATTTCATCCCATGAAATACAAATGTCGTGAAAAATCAGCAGGTGCAGCCAAACTTCTCTTCGCCGGCAAAATCAGTTTGCGTCGGATAATCATTGTCGAAGCAGGCCATGCACAGGCCGCCTTTATAATCATCCTGATTGTCGCCTCCGACGGCGCGGATCAAGCCTTCCGGCGTTAAGAACTGCAGCGAATCCGCGTTGATCTCTCTGCATATTTCCTCCACGGTCTTGGAGGAAGCAATCAGTTCCGCGCGATCCGGCGTGTCGATCCCGTAGAAGCACGGGTTCTTGAACGGCGGCGAGGTGATGCGCACATGCACCTCAGTCGCTCCGGCCTCGCGCAGCAGATTGACGATGCGCCGCGACGTCGTGCCGCGGACGATCGAGTCGTCGATCATAACGACGCGCTTGCCCTCCACCACGCGGCGGACGGAGCTCAGCTTCATCTTCACCCCCTGCTCGCGCAGTTCTTGGCTCGGCTGGATGAACGTCCGGCCGGTGTACTTGTTCTTGATCAGACCGAGCTCGTAAGGAATGCCGGTCTGCTCCGCGTAGCCGATAGCGGCGGAGATGCTGGAGTCGGGCACGCCTGTGACCACATCGGCATCCACGAACGACTCCTGCGCCATTACCTGCCCCATCCGCTTACGCGAGGCGTGCAGGTTCGATCCGTTCAGATCGCTGTCCGGACGAGAGAAGTAAATATACTCCATCGCGCACAGCGCTTTACGTTCAGGAGCGGTGTAACGCTCCTCCCGCAGGCCGTGTTCGTCAAGCACGAGCAACTCGCCGGGCCGAATGTCGCGGATCGACTCCGCGCCGACCACCTCGAATGCGCAGGTCTCCGACGAGAACAGATACGCATCTCCAAGACGCCCCATCGTCAGCGGGCGCAGGCCGTTCGGATCGCTCGCGACGAGCAGCTTGTCGTTGGTGAGCAGCAGGAAGGCGAAGCCCCCGACAAGCTGCCGGAGCGCGTCCTTCGCCGCTTCGACGAAATCTTTCGGCGACCGCGCGATCAAATGCGCGATGACCTCCGTATCGCTCGTCGTCTGAAAGATCGAGCCGCTCTGCTCTAGTTCGCGGCGAATCTTCGGCGCGTTCACGATGTTGCCGTTCGTCGCCACCGCAAGATCCCCATCGCGGTATTTAAAAATCAACGGCTGCGCGTTGGTCAACCGGCTGTCACCGCTCGTTGAATAACGCACATGCCCGATAGAACGGTCTCCGACTAGCGACTCCAATTTGTCGCGGTCAAATACCTCTTTGACCAGTCCCATCCCGCGGTGATAGTTGAACGAAGCGCCGTTCGTCACGCACAGTCCTGCGCTCTCTTCCCCCCGGTGCTGCAAAGCATGCAGCCCATAGTAGGAGAGAGAAGCCGCCTCAGGATGGCCGAAAACCCCGAATACGCCGCACTCTTCTTTTAAAGTATCGAAAATATCGCTCCGGCCCGTGCCCTCATTGTAATAATCCCCCGTCCACAACCCTTGCGGTATTATTTCATCAGACATGGAATGGTGTCCTCCCAGACCCGCTTAAGTCCCTCCACCGGTCTGTTCAGGGCGGGAGTTCCGCCTACAGTGATGACCAGATCGCTGCCGGCCACCTCTCCGATTCTTTGTACAGGCACACCGTGCGAAGCGATGAAATCCTGTAGCTTCTCCGCTTGTTCCTTCGATGCCGAGAGCAGAATCCGGGACTGTGATTCACTGAACAAGGCCAAATCGGGACGCAGCGAGGAATCAAATTCCACGGCGGCACCCAAGCCGCCGCTGATACAGGATTCCGCCAGCGCAACAGCCAGCCCGCCTTCGGCCAAATCATGCGCGGAGCGGACCAAACCTTGTTGGATTGCGCCAAGAACCGCATCCAATAGCTTTTTCTCCACTGCCAGATCAAGCTGCGGAGGACGTCCTTCGGTTACGCCATGCACAACCGCCTGGAATTCGCTGCCTCCAAGCTCGGCCTTCGTCTCACCGAGCAGGAATATCACATCGCCCTCGGCTTTGAAGTCCTGGGTCGTGATATGATCCGTATCGTGCACCAGCCCGACCATACCGACCACCGGAGTCGGATAGATCGCGCCTTTCGCATTTTCATTGTACAAGCTGACATTTCCGCCAATGACCGGCGCATCTAGCACGCGGCAGGCTTCCGCCATCCCGTCGACCGCCCGCTCCATCTGCCAGAAGATTTCCGGCTTCTCAGGGCTGCCGAAGTTCAGGTTATCCGTGATCGCAAGCGGCTCCGCACCCGAGCAAACGATGTTGCGCGCCGCTTCGCTGACCGCGATCCGGCCGCCCACTTCAGGATCAAGGTAAACGAACCGCCCGTTGCAGTCCGTCGTCATCGCCAGCCCTTTACGGGTTCCGCGAATCGTTACTACTGCGGCGTCCGAACCCGGACGTACCGCCGTTCTGGTACGAACCATGTAATCATACTGGTTGTAAACCCAGGCTTTACTCGATACGGACGGCGACGCCAATACTTGATCCAGCGCAGCGCCTAGATCGCTGATTTCCTCATAACGCAAAGTGTCCACAGCCGCGTTTTGCTCATAATAAGCAGGAACCGCGGACGGTTTTTCATAAATCGGGCATTCGTCGACCAGCGCCGTTACCGGCATATCGCCGACAACCTCGCCATGATGGAACAGCTTCAACCGGCCATCGTCCGTCACCTTACCGACTTTGGAGCAAATTACGCCCCAGCGCTCAAAAATCTCCATCGCCTGCGCCTCATCCTTCGGCTCGACGACAAACAGCATCCGTTCCTGCGACTCCGATAACATCATTTCGTAAGCGGTCATACCTTCCTCACGCTGAGGCACTTGGTCCAGGTACAGTTCAAGGCCGTTGCCCGCCTTACTCGCCATCTCCGCACTGGAGCAAGTAAGCCCCGCTGCGCCCATATCCTGAATGCCGAGCACGATGCCCGTGTCGATCAGCTCCAGGCAAGCTTCCATGACCAGCTTCTCCATGAACGGATCGCCGACCTGCACCGCCGTCCGCTTCGCTTCCGACTCTTCCGTCAGCTCTTCCGAAGCGAACGTCGCGCCATGAATGCCGTCGCGGCCCGTAGGCGGTCCCACGTAGAACACCGGATTGCCGACGCCTTTGGCGACGCCGCGTTGGATTTTGTCGTGGTCGATCAGCCCGACGCACATCGCATTGACCAACGGATTGCCGTCGTAGCTGTCATCGAACACCACTTCGCCGCCTACCGTCGGAATGCCGATGCAGTTGCCATAACCGGCAATTCCGGACACGACATGCTCGAACAAATATTTGACGCGGTCGCTTTCCAATTTGCCGAACCGCAGGGAATTCAACAGTGCCACAGGTCTCGCACCCATGGAGAAAATATCCCGGATAATCCCGCCCACGCCCGTCGCCGCGCCTTGATAAGGCTCTACCGCCGAAGGGTGGTTATGGCTTTCGATTTTAAACACAACCGCCTGATTGTCGCCGATGTCTACGATCCCCGCGCCTTCGCCGGGACCCATCAGAACGCGCGGTCCCTCCGTAGGAAAACGCCGCAGCAGCGGCTTCGAATTTTTGTAAGCACAATGCTCGGACCACATGACGCTGAACACGCCGATTTCCGTGTAATTCGGTTTGCGGCCGAGGAATCCGCAGATCAGTTCATACTCGCTGTCCGATACACCCATCTGTTTGTAGATTTGCTGCTCCGCGATTTGCTCCGCGTTCGGTTCCTTAGCGGACACTTGCTGACTCATGCCGATCCCTCCATGCCTTTAATATCGAAGTGAACATTTTCTTGCCGTCTTCGGACCCCAGAAGCGAACTTACCGCTCGTTCCGGATGGGGCATCATCCCGACTACATTGCCCTTTTTGTTGGAAATGCCGGCGATATCCTCTAGCGATCCGTTCGGATTATTCGCATAGCGGAAAATAATTTGGTCATTCGCCTTCAAATCGGCCAGTG
>DJTQ01000177.1 GCA_002439285.1 Paenibacillaceae bacterium UBA6304 | reverse complement strand
TCAAATCCTCGATCCTGTCCAGCACTTCCTGAAGGGTAACCATCTCCCTCCCTGGAAGCCAGGCCTGCGCCATCGAAATCATCCTGCTATCCGTAGTGGAAGCATCTACCGCCAGTTGGGTCTTGATCTTATTTTTTGCCCGCCGAAGTTCGCCGGGTTCACCTTTTCCTTCCTGCAAGCGCCTCAGTTCATCCATCACGATATCCTGGACCCTCTCTTCATGTCCCGCCGGAAAAGTACTGTAAATTTTCAGCATGCCTCCCCCGGCAAAAGAGGTGTATACCGCGTTGGCCTGCTCCGCGATCCGCGCTCGTACCAGCACCGTTTCAAATCTTGAGCCCAGCGTATTGTCGTCGCCAAGTAGCGTGCACAACAGATGGGCGGCATAATGTTCTGCACCCTGTAGCGGCGGGAGCCGCCATCCCCAAATTCCCGCGCCCTTGCGGAAAAGAGGGGCCTTAAGCGTTGAGACACGACCATCCGCTTCGGATAACGGGCTCATGCTTCGCCTTTGCAGGACCTCTTTGGATCGTAGAACGTCTGGACCGACTGTGCCCGGTAGCCAATCTTCCAGCGAAGCCAGCGCCTCATCGATCTGTTTCTCATCGTAGGCGCCCGTAATGATGACGAGCGTATTGTCCGGAACGTAATGACTCTGATGGAAAGCGCGTAACTCTTGAAGCTCCAGAGCTCCAATTTGATCCTTCGAGCCGATCAGGATACCACCCATTCTGCCGGCAAAGCTTATCCGGTGAAGCTCATGGAGCATTACGCTACGTGGCTCATCCAACTGCCTCGCCAATTCCTCTTGGACCACACTTTGCTCCACCTCATAGTCGGCAGCATCCAGCCTGGGATGACGCACCATATCCGCCAGCACCGGAAACAGGCTGCCGAAATACTCGGGCAGCATCCGGGCGTATATGCATGTCCCTTCCCAAGCCGTAAAAGCGTTCATATCCGAGCCGGTTTCCCGCATCGCCCGCCGGATGTCTTCCTCAGAAAATGCTTCGGAGCCCCGGAACAACATATGCTCCAGCATATGAGCGGCCCCCGCTTGATTTGGCGTCTCGTCGCGGGCCCCGCTCAAAACGTAAAAACAGACCGACACCGTTGCCATGGACGGCATCCGGTGCAGCAATACCCGAAGATTATTCGGCAGTGTAACCGATCGTTGCTCCATGATGGAATCTCCTCCTCAATGAATCGCTCCCGCCTTAAGATCACTTGCCGCCAACGGGCCGATGCTGGCAATGCCTAGGGAATTCGTCAGCGCATGCCTGGAGATCGCTTCCGAGACCGCCGCTGGCGTCACCTCTTCGATCGACCGGCGCATGGCATCCAACGTTCGCGGATATTTGGGATACCAGCCCGAGGTCAGCAGGGTATTCATCCTGGCAACCGTGCTTTCGGAACGCATTACCATCTGCTTAATCAATTGGTTCTTGGCGGATTGCACTTCCGGTTCCGTCACGCCATTCCGTTCCAAACGCCGCAACTCCAGAATGATTTGTTCCAGCGCCTCCAGCGCCGACTCCTTTCGGGAACCCAGTTGAATGGTCATTAAGCCGGCGTCACGAAAAGAAGTAAGGCTGCTGCGAATCTGATAAACGAGCCCCCGACGCTGCCGGATTTCCTCGTACAGCCGGGACCCGTCCCCGCCGCCGATGATCTGAACCAATACGGCGAGCGAAAAAAAATCAGGATCATTATACGAAACACCGGGAATTCCCAGCGTCAAATAGACTTGATTAGCTTCGCGTTCCTTGGCGACGATTCCCGGCGTCCACAAGGGCTTATGAACGGGCGGGAAGCTGGCCTCAGCCGAATGACCTTTCCATTTCCCCTCGCAATCGTCCAACAATTCTTCCAATTGATCTTGTGAGTAATTTCCGACAATAGCAAGTACACAATTAGCCGGTTGATATAATCGCTGATAAACATTTCGGACAGTCCGGGGGTCCAAAGCGTCGAAGCCATCGCTTCGTCCATACGCAGACCTGGCAATCGGCTGCGTACCGCCCATGGCTTGTCTAAGCAGATCGGCGGTACATGCCTGCGGCTCATTTTCACGGGCTGCAGCCTGATGGACTGCCAAGGATCGAAACGCTGCAAAGGAACGCTCCTGCAAGCCCGGTGCTGATACCGCTTGAAGCAACGTCCCCAGCGTCTGCGCAAAATATGGAGCGAGAGCCGTGGCCCAATATCGGGTCCACTCGATGTTCGAAGCGGATTTTTTATGGATTCCCAGATCGGCCAGTTCGGCGGACAGACCATCCCAAATCCAGTATTCAAGAATCCTCGAACTGCCCAGTTCCTCCGGTTCTTCCAGCCTTGCCCCGGCCCCTGTCAGCAAACCGACCGAAACGGTTTCTACATCTGCCTGCGGCATCGCGATTACGGATAATCCGTTAGTCAACCGCCGCAGGAATAAGCCGCTATTTTCCATGGCTATCGCTCCTTATAATAAATGGAGAAAAAAGGACCCCCCTGTGTAGAAAGGTCCCTTCCGCCGATCAGATTACCCGCCAGGCAATCAGCGACAGTTCGCCCAAATCCACAATATCCATGTAGTCCACAGCCGAAAGCAGGTCGCACTCTTTCATTTCGGATAATGAGGCCCTTGCCGTTTCCAATAGCAATTCTTTATTTTGTTCCATGATCTCACCTCCTTTCCCAACCGAGAGAGGATTAGTTAGAAATCGTAACCAGCTTCCGCTGCTCCAGTCGCTCCAAAAGCTTCCAGACAGCCATCTTTCCTTCTTCACAGCCTAATGCGGGTATTTCTTCGGAAGCGATCGAAGCCAGCTTATCAACCTCGCAGGAATATTCGCATAATTTCAAAATGGCATGGGCAACGGGCTGCAGCAGGTGTATCTCATCCGTTGCAGGATTGTAAACAATGAATTTCCGATTCTCCTCTTTGCGGGTAACCACTCCCGGAGTCCTGCTAACTACGCTATTCGGATTGATTGTGCTCATCACATTTTCCCTCCTATACTGTCGCGGCGGTTTCCGGTACGATCCAGCAATACGGGTCGCCGAGCGCCGGGTCTCCATAATAGGCCAGCGAGGCCGAGCGGCAGCCGCCGCAAACAAATTTGTGCTCGCAAGTTCCGCAATTCCCCTCGGTTTTGGACTTGCGATCTCGAATTCCGGCAAGTAGCGGGGAATGATTCCAAATCTCGTCAAACGTAGATTCCCTCAGGTTTCCTGCCGCCATGGGCAGGGTCACGCATGGGGTTACATTGCCTTCAACCGTAATTCTTGCCGTTACTCGCCCGGCTCCACAGCCGATGTACATAGCGCCTTCTTTCGGCGGCAACATCAAAGCCACCCGGCAGTCGTGCCAGTAGATTTTCATTCTCCCGGCGTATTCCTTCTGCATCTCAATCCAATCTTCGATCACGCCCTTTAATTCCTCCGGCGACAAAGCCAAGTCTCGGTCTCCCCGGCCGGTCGGAATAAATTCCGACAGGTTCGCTCCGTTCGCCCCGAGTTCCGCCGCTAGTTTCACTACGTTTCTGCCGTCCCGGAAATTCAGCTTCGTGGGCGTATAACCGACGGTCACGCTGATTCCATTACGGACCAGGCATGCCACGGCCTCTACTGCTTTGTTAAACAAGCCCGGTACGCCGCGGACCTGTTCATGCACCTCCGCCGTTGCACCGTCGATGCTGACGCAAACGCCCTGAATACCCGCTTGCTTCAGTTTTCCGCACATCGTGTCGTTAATGACGGCACCGTTCGTTCCGACAGACACCATCATGCCGTGGCCGCTCGCGCGGGAAGCGATCTGCATCCAATCTGGACGCAGCAGCGCCTCTCCTCCGGACAACCCCAAAATCAGAACGCCTGCATCCGCAAGCTGATCTACTACGGACAAAGCCTCCTCCGTCGAGAACTCCATCGGATGAGCCTGTCCGGCTCCGGAATAGCAATGCACGCACTTGGCATTGCACCGTAGCGTAATTTCCCATACTAGGTAGAAAGGGGCTTTAAATTCGTCTTGAATCGTTGCAAGCACACTCACAAGCTTATCCTCCTTCCGCCAAATGGCTGCCATATTCATCCAATATTGCACTAGCTGATTTCAAAGTAACACACCTCCTTTTTCCGCTCATCGTCCATTTGAAGTAGACGGGGATAAAAATATATGGAAATAGACAATGTGAAAGATGAAGTTTGCGGGACGTACGTGGTAATTTGAATAGTCGAATGAGGGTTGAGTAACAAGGGGATATGCAAAAACTATAATGTTGCAGACGCAAAACAGCCCCATAAAGCGGAGCTTATGGGGCTGTAGCGGCTTTAACTTGATGATCGTTGACTCATCGCGTCTACCTATTCAGTTACTTTACGTAGAACGTCGAACGTCGAACGTCGGACTATCACATGTATTCTAACGGACACCATGGACGCTAAAGTGCCCAAAATGGTTCTCTTTGAATTCTAACGGACGCCAGAGACCTTAATTACGCTCAATAGGCAATTTTCAAGTCCATTTTGAACTAATAGGGTCTCCTGTGTCCGTTAATCGTCTAAAACCCCGGATTTGTTTCATTTAACGGCTCCTGTGTCCGTTAGAATTAATAATGTAACAAAAGGGTCGTGCGGAAACAACATACCGACAGTTAAAACATATTGCGATGGTTTAAGCGCATCACGTGACTACGGTAACATCGCGACTGAACCTATCGTAATTGAGTTCATCATGATAATACTTTACACAAAGTGCCGCGACAGTGCAGTAAAGTCACAACCAAACTATGGCCTACTTCAGAAACTTTACCCCCAGCCTTCGCTTTCCAGAAACGGTTTGGCATATTCCCCCATGGCCAGGGAAACAGCTTCCGTCCTTTTGTGGACGCCCAGTTTACTTAGGACATTGCGGATATGGGTGCGTACCGTGTTGTAGGTAATGCTCATCCCTGAAGCAATTTCTTCCGTCGAGTACCCTTGGCACATATACTTTAAAACCCGCATCTCACTGGGAGTCAGTCCGAAAGACGGCCTTACCTCTTGCACCCGCTCCAACACCACATGAACAACTCGGTCAGACGATTCCGATCCCCGGCTGATAAACACCGTTTTGGATACGGGAATGGCCCGGTTGCGGGACTTCAAATAGACATGACGCTTTCCCAGATAACTGCCCATCGTTTTGGCAGCCTGATGGATCGGGCAATCCTGATCACAAACGCAGCGGCCTCCGGCATCGCAAAACAGGGAAAGTTCCCTGCACGGCATGCCGAGCGTTTTGGCAGCTTCGATCCCGGTCAACTGCTCCATCCCCCCGTTCCAGGCTAGGATGATTCCCTTCGAATCGATTTCAAAAGCGGAATTCGACAATTTCTTGATCCAGACAATTGAGTCCCTGAGGCGTTCCTCTTGGCCGGCAGAGTTTATCATATTCTCACTCCTCACGTTGATCCCGCTATTTAATTATTTCCGACAGAACTGGCTTGGCCAAACCCTATTTTTGTTTTATAATAACAATTTTTTACTGTATAAGGAAGGGGTGGAAAAAGAGGTGTTTTGTCGAATAATGCCATATAAATATTCCGCAATCAAAAAAGAACCTTCAGCTCTCATCGCACGCGGGAGCCAAAAGTTCTCTGCAATTTTATGTCGATTAATTATATGGATCAGATCGCCGGCATCACATTGCCGCCATTCACCGGAATATAGGCCCCAGTAATAAAGCCCGCCAAATCGGACGCCAGGAAAGCGACCGCATTAGCGATGTCCTGATCCTTACCTCTGCGCTTCAAAGGCACTTGATCCACGTAAGCGGCGTCATTCAGATCGTCAGCACCATTATCTTTTTCGCTAATCGTCCATCCCGGTGCCACCTGATTTACGGTGATTTGATGTGCTCCGACCTCTTTGGCCAATACGCGGTATAACCCATCCATTCCACGCTTGCCTGCCGTATAGGCGGATTGGTTCGGAAAGTTTTGCATGGCGCACTCGGTATTGATGCCGATCATCCGCCCCCACCCTTTGTTGATCATCTCTGGAATAAAGGCCTTGGCCAAAAATACGTTTTGCATGACGCAAGATTCGAACTGGCTGACATAATCCTCGGTTGCCTGTTCCAGGACAGAAGTCCAGCCATATTGCACGACGGCATTCGCAACTACGATATCGGGATTGCCAAGCTGCTCCTGAATCTGTTCCTTCATGTTCTCGATCTGCTCTTTTTTTGTAATATCGCCTTGGACGATGATGGCTTGTCCCCCGGCCTCTTCAATCTCCTGAAGCAGTTCGCGGGCTTTAGCCGCATTACTCATATAATGAATGGCCACTTTCGCTCCGCACTGAGCCAATGTCCGGGTCATGACTCTACCCAACTGTCCGGTAGCTCCGGTAACCAGCGCGATTTTTCCCGTTAAGTCGATATTCAACATTGTCATGTTCTCCTCTCGATCCTGTGGTGATCCAGGTTTATGGATGCTTCTTTGCTGCCCTTTTTAAATTCTTCACGCAGCTATCAAATCCTTCACCAATAGCGGAACATCAACTTTAGCTCTAATTTTCTTGTAAGTTATATTATTCAATTTGCAATATATATATTGCATTTTGGTGATTATATTATTATACTTTGACCATAACCTTCTCGTAAAAAGAATTTATTTTCCCATGAAAGGGGTATTGAATCGTGATGAAATGGTTTGGAACAAGCAGGCTGGACGACGAACGTATTCTCCATCTTAAGAACAAAATTTACAGAGAGGTATACACCCTGATCATCGTTCTATGCAGTCTTTCGTTACTGGTGAAACTGCTGTGGTTCCGAAGCGACCTAGAGGCCATTATCACCGAGCTGGTGATCTTAGGGGCAAGTAGTTTGTATTACGGCTTTCGGGCCATAACGCTGGGGATTTATTATCAAGAGGTGGAAGCTCATGACAGCCGGAGCAAAATACCTTATAGCCGCAAGAACATCTTATCCGGCCTCGGCACCGGTATAGCGATCTCGTTATTCTTCGGCATCCGCAGTGCGATCCTGTATGCAGACGGCCAATTTTCTACGCAGGCCTGGTATTTCTTTATTGTCTTTATGGTCTCGCTCCTGATTTACTTGCCGTTCTTGATCGGGATTCTCGCCGTCTCACATGCTATAGCTAACAAAGCTAGCAAAAAAGCCTCCGATAACGACTTGCTGGATTCTTAAGGAAAGGGACCGGATCTTATATCATGAAAAATCTCAAATTGAAAATGGCCCGGGTTGAAAAAGACTTGTCCCAGGATGAACTGGCCCAGCTTGTGGGCGTGTCCCGGCAAACGATCGGACTCATCGAACTCGGCAAGTACAACCCGTCACTCAGTTTATGTATATCTATTTGCAAGGCGCTATCCCGCACGCTGAATGATCTGTTCTGGGAAGAGGAGTAAAAACCAGGATGCCCCCCCGGACTGCATAATAAGGCCTGAGGCCTGGGGTTCCTGCAATTAAGTCAGGAGTTCCAATAGGTTCTCGGGCCGGGATAATTTGTATTTAGCCGGAATGGCTTCGTGATTTTTACAGCCCCACAGGGCCAAGGCAAAATCAACTCCCGCATCTCTGGCACATTCACAATCATAGATCGTATCGCCGATATAAATGGACTTTTTGGGATCCGTGCCCGAAATCTCCATGTATTTTAACAGAGGCTCCGGATGGGGTTTATGTTGTTCGGTATCCTCGGCACAGACCTTGTAGGTTAAATACTCCATCAGTCCGAACGGCATAAAGTCATCTCTCAGTTCCTCGCCCGTTTTGGAAGTTACGATTCCCTGCGCAACATTCCTTTGTCTCAGCGTCTTCAGCAATTGAGAAATCCCGTCAAATACGCTCATCGTGGAATAGAAGTCCTTCATGTACTCATTCCAGCGGTCATTAGCCTCTTCAATATTAAGGATGCCGAGTTTGGGTAACGCTATAGCCCCCGGGATGCCCAGGACAAAACTTAACTCCTGCTTCTCCACCGTTATCCCGTAATCGTTAATCAGCATTTGTTGCAGCGATCCCAAGACAGCCTGCTCCGTATCGATCAAAGTACCGTCAACATCGTAAATGATTGAATTGTACATCCTTCTCATCCTCCAGCGTATTGGTATACCTTACGAACCCATTCCAGTATAAAAGATGAAATGGATTTCAGGTCAATCCCTAAAGAGAGGAGCGAAGGATCAATTTATAAGGCGTTTCCACCTTTTGTTTGGATTTGGCCTTGGCGAGGTCAAAAGCTTGTTCCCCGACCTTCACCAGTTGATGATCTATAGTAGAAATGTCGAGTCCTACGCCGACCGGCTGATTCTCCTGCCCGATGATAGCCAGATCCGCGGGAATATTCAGTCCGATCGATTTCGCATATTTGTAAATGCCTCCGGCAACCTCATCCCCGTTCGCATAAACCGCAGTAGGTCTTGGCTCCAAGCTCAACAGGCGTCGACCCGCCGCATATCCGTCCTCGAAGCTAAAGCTATCGGACTGCTGGTAGGCCGGATTCAACTTGCCGAACACTTTCTCATAAGCCGTTATCGTTTGGCGGGTGCTGACGCTTTCGGTTCCCCGGGCCGTGGTAAAGGCGATTTCCCGGTGTCCCTTCTTTTTAAGCAATTGAAAAATTTCAAGATAAGAGGCGTACCGGTCCAAATAAGAGCAGCCGATTTCCGGATGATCCGTATACTCGCAGGAAATCACCGATCCATACTCGGTAAAAGGAAGGATTTCTTCCCAAGGATTGGCCCGCGACGT
>DJTQ01000173.1 GCA_002439285.1 Paenibacillaceae bacterium UBA6304 | reverse complement strand
GGGTCAGCGGCAAGGGCTGATCTCCCGACTCAAGCTTCGCCAGATCAAAAAATTGCCGGATCATTTCCATCACTTCATTGGCCTTCCGGTGGATCTTGGCCAGCATTTCCGCCCTCTCCCCGGCTTCCATGTCAGGATCAAGATGGATCGCTTCAATATAGCCAAGAACGACGGTAAGCGGCGTTTTCAAATCATGCGAAATATTGGACAGCATCCTGCGGATCGACTGCTCGGTTCCCGTCCGTTCCGCCAGAATCCGCTGGTTGTATTCCAGTACCTGATTGATGTCAGCCAAGATTCGCCTGAGTTCGGGATCTTCTGTGAACAGCAAGAGCTTTTCCCCGGTTTGATCGGACAAAATACTCTGTAGCTTCTCATGAACCCGGCCCAGTTGGTGGTTCCTTTTTCTATTCTTATAGTGCTGCCTATAGAGAAGTCCCGATAAGATGAGGATAATGCCGATTAGCACCAGGTCCATCATTCGCGTCCATCCCACTTGTAACCGATCCCCCACAAAGTTTTCAAATATTTCGGATCGGAAGGATCCTCCTCGACTTTCTCCCGCAATCGGCGGATATGTACATTAATGACGTTCTCATCACCCAAATAATCGTCGTTCCAGATAAATCCATAAATCTGCGCCTTAGTAAACACGCGATTCGGATTTTTGAGAAACAGCTTAAGAATCTCCGCCTCTTTAGCGGTCAGCTTGATCTCTTCCTCACCCTTCCGGACAAGATAATTGTCCAGATCGATGGCCAGCCGGTCCAGCATGACGATCGCATCCCGCTTCTCTTCCGGCTCCCGCCGGGCATACAGCGTTGCTCTGCGAATCGCCGCCTTAATCCGGGCGGTGATTTCAATCAGAGAGAACGGCTTGGCGATATAATCATCGGCCCCAAAGCCAAGACCCAGCGCTTTATCGATCTCGTTGTCCTTCGCCGACATAATCAGGATGGGAACGGCGCTGGTCTCCCTGACCGTCTTAATGACCTCCATCCCGTCCAGCTTGGGCATCATGATATCCACGACCAGCAGATCAAAAGGATCGCTCCGGAACAGGGCGAGTCCCTCTTCACCATTACTAGCGGAACGGACGGTATATCCTTCCTTAGTCAAATACCCGGCAAGCATATCTATAATAGAAGCATCGTCTTCAATCAACAAAATTTTATGCGGCATGTTCCACCCACCTCTCAGCTTTTCCCATTATACTATGTTTTGAGATTGCTTCGGTCCTATGTATAATAATCGACAAAAATACAAAAGAGCTGCGTCCTCTAGTGGGGCACAACTCTTCTTCAACTATTTCCGCCAAGTATCGCTCGCTGCAACTGCATCATCCAGGCTTCCTTCATGCAATCGGCTGCTTCCTTTGCAATTCTTCGTATTTGGACTTGTTGTATTTATTGATCAGGGTATCTAACAGCAGGGATTGATTAAGGACTGCCTTATGGCGCAGACCGTACCGTTCAGCCAACTGGTTTAACTTTTGTCTCTCTTGTTCAATTCGCATTTTAATATACTCCTTATTATTCATAGCCCTCACCCTATGAATATATTAGTGAATGTTGCCAAATAATTCATACTGACACATAATGCATATTATAAAAAATCCCAAATTTAGATGATAGTCCAAAATAAAAAACAGACCGGCTCAAATAGCCGGTCTGTCACTAATTCATCGACTTCGATTAACCCCATCCATGATTAAACCAAGCCAAGGTCACCGGATTAGAAATCACCGTAAAACTAAGTATAAGCATAGCCGAAACCACCCAAGACATTTTCTTTTTCATTTTCCCACACCTTTCTACATAATTTGGAATAGTATTTGCGTTGCTCCTCAGAAGAATAATCACGATGCAGTTCAAAAATCGCCATGGTGTTTACCATAAAGTCTTTGCTACCCAATGTAATAGATAACATCATGCTATATAAAATATTGTTCAAACCTTCTTCAAATAGACCCTTTCGAAAATGATACAACCCAAAGTTTCGAAAAAAGACGGAACATCGAAAAATATTGGTAGATTCCTTGTAATTGGATTTGATAGAACCACTAGTAAACCAGTCAATATTCTTGATCCTTCTAAACTTCTCGATTTCAGCAGAATAGTTAGCTAAAATATCATCAATAAAGTACTGGTAACGATTGGCGGATTCAATCAACGTGATCAGACCTTCGATAATTTCATCCGGATGTTCTTCAAGAAATTGGACATACGCAGGGATTAAGGAGCAATTTCCTGCCTTTATATCCACGCATAGATAGTTAGCTTCGGCAAACATCTTCAATTGTTCGACCTCAGTTTTACCATCCTCATCCAAACCCTCAAACCAGCTTAGATCAGCATACTTTGGAATCCACTGCTTACATTCTTCAAATAGCCCTCGGTACTCATAAGTACCCGACTTAATCAAAAATGCTCTTCCGTAGTAATACACCAACGGTCTGGTAGGTTTAAAGTCGGTATCTTTCCAAGCCTTCTTATTGTAAAGAGCTAGAGCCAGTTCACTTAACTCGTCTACATAAATTTCTACTTCCGACCAGTTAAACTTCAACGCGTGCACTTCCGCAAGCATAAGCAGTCCATCAAGCGCATAAGCCTCTGGAAGCCTGTACCGGTACGGTAGAAACTGCATCGCTGCCTTATAGCCCTTGCGACCATCACTCTGGTAAATCTGAAATAAACGATAGTAGCTAATTGCCAGCCGTTCGGAATGACTAGAGCGCTCGCTTTCTATCACTTGTTCATACAGGATAGTAGCAGCCTGTTTCCAGTTTTTCTCAAACATGATTTCGGCTGTCTCAAAAATGCCCGTAATCTGCTTCAAATCTTCCAGCAAACGGTTCAATACCTGTTTGATGCAGTCATGCCTTTTAAGATCCGCACAGCGGAGCAAGAACGGTCTGAGTCGCCGCCAATGCGGTGCGGTAGGAATAAAACATTCATTCACGTACAAATCATAGAAATGACCTTCGGATAATCCCATTGCCGTTGTAATACGGTCGAGTTGTCCGATAGCGATCGGGCGATTGCCATTTAATATGCCGCTTAAAGTACCTACGTTCACACCCGAAAGTTCTGCAAATTGCTGAAGAGTTGCCCCTTCTCTCTTGATGTGGTCTTCCATTTCTGCGCGAATCGTGGTTGTGGAAATCAAATGGCGAATCACCCCCTTATCCAATTCGGCAAAATACTTGTTTTTAACCTAAAATATAACATATGATGTATTTATATGAAATTATAATCCCATATTTTACAATCGTCAACAAGAAAATTGTAAATTTATAAGAAAAAACTATGTAGAATGTCATATTATTATATTTATTGAGATTCTACCTGCAAAATGTAAGACTTCTTCTCCGTAAATTTCGTCGAATAGAGCAAAAAAGAGAGGAACCGGATGCATCATCCGGTTCCTCTCCATATTCAATCAATCCGTTACTAATTGCGCTGCGCTAGCATTCGACTCCACCTGGGCCGGATTCTTGCAGCCCGGAATTACCGCGGTGACCGCCGGGTGGCGAAGGCACCAGGCCAGTGCCCACTGGGCCATGTTCACGCCCTCCGGAACTTCGTCCCGGGCGATCCGCTCCACCTCTTCGAGCTTGCGCCGGGTGGCTTCCGGATCATGGCGATGCCGGACATCGGTGTTGTCAAACATGGCCCCCGGCTTGTATTTGCCGCTTAAGTACCCGCTGGCCAGCGGCACTCTCGCCAAGACCCCGAGGTCCTGGCGTTCGCAGGACGGAAATACCCGCTGCTCCGGTACGCGGGCCAGCCGGTTGTACACGACCTGAATGGCTTCGGAATTCACCTTGGTCGAAGCCTCCGTCTGATGCAGGTTATCATTGCTTCCGATGGAGGTACCGAGATGCCGTATTTTCCCGGCTTGCTTCTGCTTATCGAGTACGGTCCACAATTCATCGTTGTCAAACGCCGCGTCCGGCCCCGAATGGAATTGGTACAGATCGATATAGTCGGTTTGAAGCGCCTTAAGTGAAGCATCCAACTGCTCAATTACATCTTTGGCGCCGTACATATCAGTCCGGGTAAACCGTTCATGAAAGTGATGCCCGAATTTCGTCGCAATAATCCAATCCTCACGCTTCCGCCGGGCGATATAATTCCCGATAAACGACTCGGACAAGTGGTCGCCATAACATTCTGCCGTATCGATAAAGTTAATACCGAGCTCTTGCCCTTTGTCGAGAATGGCGTCGACTTCATCCTGCTTAAACTCGATGCCCCACTCTCCGCCAAACTGCCAAGTCCCGATGCCGATGACCGACAAGTTTAGCTCCGTCTTTCCCAATCTGCGATATTTCATGGCTTGTTTCCTCCCGGCAACTCATATTTTAACGGTAATACATAAAATTTTATCTATACGAATCGAATTGTACCATGAACCCGCGATTACGCAAAAATTCACCGCATCACTTCATAAACTTCTTGATCAGCTTAAGCTTGCCGTCCGAATATGGAGGAAAAATAAAACTCGGGTTGATCTTGGTGGACTTCTTCAGCACGCCCTTCATATGCGAAAATGCTTTAAAGCTATACTCCCCGTGATAAGATCCCATTCCCGACGATCCGACTCCCCCGAACGGAAGATGAGGCGTTACCAAATGAAGCAATGTATCGTTCACGCAACCACCGCCAAAAGAAACCGAGCCCATCACCTGGTTCTGGATCTGCTTGTTTCCTGTAAACAGATAGAACGCCAAAGGCTTGGGACGTGAATTTATGGCCGCAATAGCCCCATCCAGATCGTTATATTCGAGTACGGGCAGAATCGGGCCGAATATTTCCTCTGCCATCACCTTATCATCCCAGCCGACGTTGTCCATAAGGGTGGGTGCTAAATATAAGTCATCCCGGTTACTTTGTCCGCCGGCCGCAATCTTGGACGGTTCCAGCAGCCCGGTTAACCGTTCCCAATGTCGGTCATTCACGATTCGGCCGAAGTCCGGGCTTTGCTGCGGATCGGTACCATAGAAAGCCGCAATTTGTTCTTTAATTTTCCCCAACAGTTTCGGCTTAATATCCTTATGGGCAAGCACATAGTCAGGAGCCACGCAGGTCTGCCCGGTATTCAAATATTTGCCCCATACGATCTTCTTGGCCGCCAAATCGAGGTCGGCATCCTTATCGACGAGGCACGGACTCTTCCCGCCCAGCTCCAGGATCACCGGGACAAGATGTTCCGCCGCGGCCTTCATTACAATTTTCCCGACCTGCGTACTTCCCGTAAAAAAGATCTTATCAAACGGAGCATGAATCAGCGTGGAGGTCGCCTCTTTGCCGCCTTCCACCACCCGGATGTAATCCTCATCAAAGTGCTCCCGGATCAGCTTTGCGATCACCGCGGAGACATGGGGCGTGAATTCCGATGGCTTGACGACCGCACAGTTCCCGGCGGCTATCGCACCGACCAGCGGGTCCATCACCAGCATGAACGGATAGTTAAACGGGCCGATGACGAGAACGGAACCGTAGGGTTCAGGGTAAATTACACTTTTCGAACCGAAATGAATAATCGGGGTCCGCACTCTTTTCGGCTTCATCCAATGCTTCAAATTCTTCATGACATGGCCGATGCTATCGTACAAGTATCCTACTTCCGTAGAGTAAGCTTCAAATTCCGACTTGCGCAAATCCTTCTGCAACGCGGCCATAATCTCCCCTTCGTACTTGCTGATCGCCTGCTTCAGCGTTTGGAGTTGCTTGAGCCGGAAATCCAAGGGCCTTGTTGCACCGCCGGTAACAAGTGTCTTCTGCTTATCGATCAGGTGCAGAATCATTTGAGGATCGATCATTTCATTGATTTCATGCAAAGGGATCCCTCTTTTCACAATCATCTTCTTTCATTAAGTATACTGCAAAATAAAGCTGGAATCCCGTAAGAAAGATGCAGCGATAAATTCCGACGCGACGTCACTCTGGGGAATGCTGCCAACCTGCATTCGGCTTTCGCCGACAACAGCTTCGAGCGAAACATTACCGTGACGAACCCGCAAGAAACGCGCTTGCGTTACTGGATGACGGGTCAATAAAATCCTATGAGGAAACCGACTCCGACTCCATACTGGCTGTAGGAGTTACCCAAACATTATCGTTTGGGCCTGTCCTGATCAAGGACGGCGAAGGGTTGTACCGAAGCGTACAATCTGGATGGCGGCGGCTCTTCGACGATGTATTTCATGGGCCGCGTCGTAAACAACCCCCAAGGCAAAAACCGCGAGCGCGGAGTCAGCGATATCCTCTATGTATTCAGGCAGAAGCCGATATTTTGCGCGTGAGCGATATATTGAAGGAGCAAGGAAGCGTGGGCATATTGGGCAGCCGCCGATTCACCGGCAAAGTTCCGGCGCGGTCGTCTCCCGTTCGCTGCCCCAATACCTTACCTTGGTTCTGCTGGTCTTGGTATTAAACTACGGATTCATTTATGCCTATCATACCGCTGCGGGTAGCCCGCTGACCCTCTCCAAACTGTTGACCGAGGCCACGATCTTTGTATTCAGCTACTGGACTCCACGCAAATATCTGTATCAGGGATAACCCCCTCCTATCCCTCTATGAATTCCATCAGCTCTTTATTAAACTTGTCGCGCTCCTCATAGAACAAGCTGTGACCGCTGAACTCAAACCAGACCAGCTTGGCGTCCGGGATCCCTTCTTTTTGCGCCACGGCCAGTTCGGGGTAACAGACTTTATCATGAATTCCGTGCAAAATCAGCGTGGGCACGCAAATTTTTCCCAGGTCCGAGAAAAGTTCCTCATCCCGGAAAGAAATCGCCACTTTAGCAGTGGCATAGCCCGCAGCGGGAAGACCGATATCAAAGAACCAATCCCCCAGCGCATTCGATATATTTTGAAAAAAGAACAGTCCCTTAAGTCCCCGAAGCATATTGGGCCGGTCATTCAAGGTCTGCTTCACAATTTGCGTCACGTCTTCTTTCGGCATTCCGTAAGGAAAATTCGGTCTGCGCGTTAGACTGGGAGCTGCCGCGGCAAAAAGCGCCAGCCTGGATACCCCGTGTCCCTGATGGCGGGCCATATAGCGGATGACCGTCGCCCCTCCGTAAGAATGTCCCGCCAACGTGAAGTTCCTCAATCCGAGCGCATCGATCACGCCCTTCACATCGTCCGCCATCCTGTCCAGGTTATATCCTTCCCACGGCTTATCGGATTTGCCGAAACCCCGGGTGTCCATCGCAATGCACCGGTACCCTTTTCCGGGCAACACATTGAACTGATATTCGTAAGCTTGATGGCTCAAAGGCCACCCATGGACAAACAGGATGGTTTTGTTTCCGCCCGGGTTTATATCCTCCACATAAATTCTCACGCCCGGCTCAACCTGCACATAATATCCCATTATTGAATCCTCCGTTTTTCATTGATATCCCATAAAAACAATATACGTAGGCGAAAGGAAATAGGTGAATACCCATGGCCCACTGTTGAACCGTACAAGAAAAAGGAGAGTAGACAATAAGCATAAGCAGGTAAGAGGGAGCGATCATATCCTACGCTTTCATAACGAAACAGAAAGAAGCCCCTGGCTCTACATAAGCTCGAGAGGCTTCTTTCCGGCGTTTATTGAGATGATGCGACTATCCGGGCTCGAAAGAAACTTCGCTCCGTTTAAGGCTTGACCTGCTGAATTTGAATCAGGTTGGTCGTTCCCGCTTGTCCAAGCGGCAGTCCTGCGGATAGAACCACGGTATCTCCCGGGGTTACATACCCCGTTTTAAGAGCCGTCTGTATTGCCGACTCGAACATTTCATCCGCCGTAGACACCGGCTCTCCCTGAAACGGAAATACTCCGGAAAGCAAGCAGACCTTGGAAAGGACATGCATGTCATGCGTAATTGCCAAAATCGGAGCCTTCGGACGGTACTTGGACACCATTCGCGCCGTAAATCCGCTCCCCGTGGAGGTAATAATCGCTTTTGCATCGAGCTCGAGCGAGGCGCTGACTGCGCTCTGACTGATTACCTCGGTAATGTCGGTGGCATGCTGCTTTCTTTTCCGGTCGAATTGATCATAGTAATCGATCATCG
>DJTQ01000175.1 GCA_002439285.1 Paenibacillaceae bacterium UBA6304 | reverse complement strand
GGCGCGACAGCCTGCGGCGGGAACGGGAAATCCGCTTTGCGGTATCGCGAATTCCGGCGATTTATATGATTTTTGATATCCTGTATTGTGATGGGGAATGGGTCACCGGTCTTCCATTGAGTCATCGGCAGCAGCTTCTGCAAGACATCGTAACGCCGCATGAACGGCTGCAACTCGTTCCTAATGTGGCTGACGCGGAGAGCCTGTTCACCGTTATGAAACAGCAGGGCTGGGAAGGCATCGTATGCAAGCGGCTGGATAGTACTTATGCCATTGGCGGTAAAGATTCCCGCTGGTGCAAACTGAAGCTGGCCCATGACCTTTATGCCGCGATTGGAGGAGTGACTTACCGTGACGGGAGAGTAAATGCGCTGCTGTTGGGTCTGTACGATGGGGAAGGCAAATTCATTTACATTGGACATGCAGGAACAGGAAAATGGAAAGCCGGAGAGTGGGTACGGATGACTGAGGCTGCGTCACAACTACGGACAGCCAGTCGTCCGTTTGCCAACACCCCGGAGCGGATCAAGGGTGCAGAGTGGATTGATCCAAAGCTTACCGTAAAAGTACAGTTCCTGGAATGGACCCCCGGGGGGACGATGCGCCATCCAGTAATCCAAGGATGGGCAAATGTTCCGCCGGAGGCATGTAACCTATCGCAGAGTATTTAGCATAGCCGCCAAGGAATCAACCTTCCAGGCATAGTGATAGCGATTAACCCAGCAGCCATAGGGATTCCAAAGACTGTCTCTTTCAGGAGATCGTCTTCTTGGCGGTTTTGGAGCTTTTCCGCTTTGGCTTCGGAACGACGACGGTTTCTGTCGGACCGGCTCCCGAAGTAGCAGCGGCAGATGCGGCGGTAGTCTTCTTCTTGCGTGGAGCGGCCGTTCCTGTACCAGTCGCCTCCGTGCTGTCGGCCGCCCCGGAGGCGGAAACTGCCGGAGCCTCGGTGGCAGATCCCTTTTTGCCGCGGGTACCGCTGGTCTTTGTTGACGCTGCGCTTGTATCGACTGCGGCGGCCGATGCTCCGGTGGTGCCGGTGCCTGTGGCTGATGCTCCCCGGGCGCGCTTCGCTTTGCCAGGTCCGGGATCGGTCGCGATCGGTTTGACCGCTTCGATGCTGGCCTGGAGCGCGGCCATCAGGTCGATCACGTTGCTCTCCGGCTTGGCCGGAGCCAGGCTGATTTCCTCCCCGGCTACTTTTTGCTCGATCAGCTGCAGTAGATTGTCACGGTAATCGTCATTGTACTTTTCCGGTTCGAATGGAGTCGATAACTGTTCGATTAACAGCTTCGCCATCGTCAATTCCTTATCATTAATATTGACGTTCTCCGGCAGATTCGGCACCTGGCTGATCGGCCGGATCTCATCCGGGAAAAAAATCGTCTCCACCGCAAGGCATCCCTCCATCACCCGAATGGCAGCCAGGCTGCTTTTCGAGCGGATAGCGATTTTGGCGATGCCGATTTTCTCCGATTGCCGCATCGCCTCCAGAAGTAACTGATAGGCGTTCGATCCGGCCTGATCGGGAGACAAATAATACGTCTTTTGAAAATAGATCGGATCGATTTCGTGCAGATCAACAAAGTCCAGAATAGTGATCGTTTTCTCGGTGCTTGCCGATAACTGCTCGAGCTCCTCTTTTTCAAACAGCACGTATTTACCTTTTTCATACTCATATCCACGGGAAATATCTTCCCAATTCACATCCACATCGCAGGTCGGACAGCGTCTGACATAAGAAATCGGGCTCCCGCATTCCTTATGAATGTATTTCATTGAAATATCTTTGTCTTCCGTAGCGGAGAACATTTTAACCGGAACGTGGACCAGCCCGAAGCTGATGGCTCCTTTCCAAACCGTATGCACCTGAAGATGAACTCCTTTCAGCGCTGCACGACCGATACGCCTTGCAGTTTTTCCCTTAGTATGGTTAAAAAATTAATTTCTATGAACGCTGGAATTAACGCGAAATTTAAGAGTAGGAGAAAGGGGATGAAAGGTTGCGTGTTGCGGGTCCCGGAGCGGACCGATATAATGGGGACATATGATTTTATATATATTTTCATATGTGATTTTCAATTTTCACCTCTGATTCTCTTTAGATTTCTTATTATGAATAGACTTGAAATTAGGATGCGATGCCTTGCCGAACCTTGGGACCTGTTGATTAACTGGAAAATATACAGTTATTTTTCTTCCAAGTGCGAAAATATACAAATTAGCTGGAAAACATACAGTTAATTGCGACGATATTATCCTATCAGTGGAAAACCCCTAACTTTAGCTGTAGGTTATACAGTTATTTTAAGTTTGGGTGAGGTAAATGAGAAATTAACTGGAGAAAATCCAGTTATTTGTGATAGTGACTAGTTGAGTTTATTAGTGGAGCCTACCGGTTGGGCATATCAAATGACCATCTCAGGTGAGCATATCGAATGCGTTGCGAATGGTTGGCATGGCCGATGCGATCCGGAAAGTCTTGCAGGCGTATGTAAAGGAAGGGTAATCGATGAATTGGATATTTGATAAGGCAACGGCGGATTATGTTTATGAAGTGGCGGATTTGAACGGAACGGACAAGCTCGCCGCTTTTTTGGCGCGTCTGTCTGTACCTGGGACGGTAATTGCGCTGGATGGTGATCTGGGGGCGGGAAAGACCGCTTTTTCTCAGCGTTTTGCCAAACATCTGAATGTGAACGACATCGTCAATAGTCCGACATTTACGTTGATTAAGGAATATGAAGGCAGGCTGCCTTTTTATCATATGGATGTTTACAGGCTGTCACTGGAAGAGGCCGAGGAACTCGGGCTCGATGAGTATTTTTTCGGCTCCGGCGTTACTTTGGTGGAATGGGGCAGTCTGATTGAGGAAATTTTACCGTCGGATGTGCTTCATATCTACATAGAATCGTCGGCGGGCACGGAACGCACTTTTTACTTAAAAGGCTCCGGTCAACCTTACGAAGCCTGGATCAACACCTTTAGAGAGAATGGAGCCTGACTTATATGAATCATGAAAGCAATGAAGAACGGCCGCTACAGCGGCTATTGGCGTTAGATACGTCGACCTCTTCCTTGGCGGTTGCCGTCATGGAGAACGGTAAGCTGCTGGCTGAGAAGAATATTCACGCCGAACGCAATCATTCGGCATACCTCGTCAGCGCCATCGGCGATGTCCTTACCGCCGCGGGTGTGGCGAAGGCGGAGCTGGACGGCATCGCCGTCGGCGTTGGCCCCGGTTCCTATACCGGGGCCCGGATTGCCGTAACGACGGCGAAGACGCTGGCCTGGGCGCTGCGCCTGCCTGTATTCGGCGTATCGAGCCTGGAGGCGATCGCGCTTGGAGGCTGGGCGCGCAGCGCAGGCCAGGACGCGGCTGCCATCGGCGCCGCGTTGAGCCCTTCCGCGGAGGCCGCCAAGTCTGGCGCGGTCCGTCAAAGCCGGTCAGCGGGAGACTGGATCGTCCCGCTGGTGGATGCACGGCGCGGACAGGCGTATACCGCGCTGTTTGCCGCAGAGGCCGGCAGGATGCCGGAGCGCCTCGAGCCGGATGGAATCCGGCTGATGGCGAGCTGGACGGAGCAGTTGGCCGGCCTGCTGGACTCGCTCGCGCCGGAGGAGCGTCCGTCCGGCGTATGGTTCGTGGGCGAAACGGCGTTGCACGAGCCGGCGGTTGAGATGCTTCGGCCGATTTTGGGCGAAGTGCTGCATTTGATCCCCTATGAACTTGAGGGGATCTGGGCCGGCTTGGCCGGCGCCCGCCGGGCGCTACTGCGCGGCGGCGATGATATGCATGCGCTTGAGCCGAATTATACCCAACTGGCTGAAGCCGAGGCCAAGCGGCTGCGCGAGCGATAGGGGGAGCCGAGCATGAATAGTTTGAACAATGAGGAATCGGAACAGGTACGTTTTCGTTCCATGACGCTTGATGATATCCCGGATACCATGGTTATTGAGCATGAATCCTTTACCTTACCTTGGAGCGAGGTAGCTTTTCGCAACGAATTGACGCTGAACCACTTTGCCCGGTACATCATGATGGATGTGGACGGGGAACCGGCCGGTTACGCTGGAATGTGGGCGATTGTGGATGAGGCACATATTACTAATATCGCGGTCCGGACCGCCTATCGTGGACGACATTTGGGTGAACGGCTCCTGCGTCACTTGATGGAATGGGCCGGAGAATTAGGGCTCGAGCGCATGACGTTGGAGGTCCGGGCTTCGAACCGGGTTGCACAAAGTCTCTACGTCAAGCTTGGGTTCGTGCCTGCAGGAGTACGCAAAGGTTATTATTCGGACAATAATGAAGATGCCATTATCATGTGGTGCGAACTGCCGGAGCAGGAGAACGGAAGCGGAGTAGAGGAAGGAAGGAATTAAAATTGCAGAATCAGGATTGCTATATACTTGCTGTGGAGACCAGCTGTGACGAGACTTCGGCAGCGGTAATCAAAAACGGGACTGAAGTGCTGTCCAATCTGATCGCCAGTCAGATCGAAACGCATAAGGCATTTGGGGGCGTCGTGCCTGAGGTCGCTTCCCGCAAACATGTGGAGAGTATTACGTTAATGTTGGAGGAGGCCGTGGCCCAGGCGGGAATCACTCTTGAGCAACTGTCCGCGGTAGCCGTGACCGAAGGACCGGGCCTGGTAGGCGCGCTCCTCGTCGGGATTATGGCGGCCAAAAGCCTTGCCTTCGCATTAGACAAGCCGCTGATCGGTACACATCATATCGCCGGGCATATTTATGCGAACCGTTTGGTAGGAGAGATTCATTATCCTTGTCTGGCCCTGGTCGTTTCCGGGGGGCATACCGAACTGGTGCTTATGCAGCGGGAAGGCAGCTTTGAAATGCTAGGGCGTACGAGAGACGACGCGGTGGGTGAGGCTTACGATAAAGTAGCGCGCGCGCTCGGCTTCCCGTATCCGGGCGGGCCGCATGTTGACAAATTGGCGCTTTCGTCAGAAGCAGCGGAAGAACTGCCTCGGGCCTGGCTTGAGCCGGATTCCTATGATTTCAGCTTCAGCGGCCTAAAGTCCGCCGTGCTGAATGCAGTGAACCAGCACAAAATGCGGGGAGAAGACGGATATCAGGGCGCCATTGCGCGCGGTTTTCAGGAATCCGTGATCGATGTGGTGGTGGAAAAAGCGATCCGGGCTGTGAAAGCAACCGGAGCTTCACAGCTCTTGCTTTGCGGCGGGGTTGCGGCCAACCGTGGACTGCGTGCGGCTCTGAGTGAGCGCTGCGAGAAGGAGAGCATCCCGCTGTCGATTCCTCCCCAGATTTACTGTACCGACAATGCCGCTATGATCGGCGCTGCTGCCTACTTGAAGTGGAAAAATGGCGAGTTTTCAGGGATGGAACTTAAGGCGGAGCCTTCGCTGTCATTATCATCCTGGTCGGTCGGACAGGGACCCAACTAAGGTTCAAGGTTTATCGAAACCCAGAAGCCTATGTCCATAGAACTCAAAGCGCCGCAATCCGTACGCATGTACACTTGGATTGCGGCGCTTTGATATTATTTTGATATTACCACACCTTAAAAGGAGCAGCTCCATCTTCTTGAATCTGACGGTTATCTGGAGTGGAAGACAATTCTGCAGCAGCAGCAACTGCTTCCTTAGTCTCCGTTAGGATGGCGGAATCAGAACCGCCCTCCATCCGGCTTGTCCCTTCGAAAGTGCTTCCTTCCTCAATGGAGAGGGAGACGGCGGAGATGTTGCCGTACAGCTTGCCTTTGGAAGTAATGGAGAGCTTCTGTCTGGCCTGAACATTGCCGTTCACGACACCGGCGATAATGACGTTTCTGGCGACGATGTTGTTGGATTGAACGGTGCCCCTTTCGCCGACAGTGACATCTCCTTCGCAATCGATATCCCCGATGATCTGTCCTTCAATGCGGACTCCGGCGCCGGATGTGATTTTGCCCTCAAATATGCTGCCTTCTCCGATCAGAGTATCGGTCGTATTCGGATCCAGCTTCACGGTTTTATTATTCTTGAACATTACAGTTTGTCATCCTCTCCGGGAATAGTTAAATAATTCAAAGGGTCGACGGCTACGCCGTTCTTGATGACTTCAATATGCAGATGGGGTCCGGTGCTTCTTCCGGTAGAACCCAGCAGCCCGATCGTATCCCCCTGTTTGACCACATCTCCCTTGGCGGCGATATTTTGTTTCATATGCATATAGATCGTTTGCAGTCCTGACGGATGGGAGACCGTGACAAAATTGCCCCGTGCGGAGCTGTATCCGGTATCCGTGACTTTGCCTTTGGCCGCAGCGTAAACCGGGTCTCCGGTACTTCCTCCGATATCCAGGCCGTTATGCGAGGTGAGTCTGCTGTTAAAAGGATCGCTTCGTTTCCCGAACTGGGAAGTAATCCGCGTCGAATCCGTAGGCCAATAAGTCGGAATAATCTCCATCATTTCCTTGTATTTCTCCACGTTGACCTTCGTTTGTTCAAGCCGTTTTTGCAAGTCGGGCATCTCTTTTAGGGAAAGGGTGATGCTTTCCTTAGTGTCGGCAATCAAGGCACGAATATCTGTATCCGATAAAGGAATGGATTCGCCACCTACTCCTCCATCCTGATCCGATTTCTTCGCGGATGGATTTGCAACTGCTGTATTTGCGACTTTAGTTTGCCTATTTCCGCTTGTGATCGACTTCAATTCGGCTTCTAGCGATTCAAGTTCGAGTATTTTCGATTCGATGGTTTTGGATTTTTCGGACAGATCCAACAGTTCCGTAAGGAGTTTATCGATCGCCTGTTCTTTGTCATCGACCGTACTCTGTAAACGATCCGTTGACGACGTAAGTTCGGCTTCCAGGGAAACGATGCGGTGGTAGTGGCTGCGGTTCAGGGTGGCAAGGATCAATAACATTAAAATAACCACCGCAGCAGTAACGAGCATGGATAACAGGATGGTGGAACGCATTTTAAACCGGAAAACGGGACGGGTCCCTTCCGGTACGATGAGTATGGTATAGCGCTTGTTTGCTGGTTTAAATCTAAATTTCATGGTCTCCTCCCGAATCTGATGAGTAATTCGCAGTTATTGTTTAGGGACGAAAGTCTTTGTTCCAAATGTACTAATTCGGCAAAACATTCCAAAACCCTGCTATTAAAAAAAATGTTCGAATATTCACAATGAAAGGAGGAATTTGTCGGAAAACCGCGAACTCAGTAAAAAGAATGTAATTTCGTAATACGCGAATGTGCAAATACATGAAGTGGGCTAAAGTACTATCTTGCTAAGTCGCTAAGTACGTTAAATGCGCAAGATGAGTCAAGCGTACTAGGTGTGGTGATGCGCTTCATAAGCGTAAGCCCGCAAATGCATTTTTCACATGCAAAACATGCGATTACCTAAAATGTTGAGGAGGTAATTATGATTAAAATTGCCGGTATCGATGTCGGAAATGACAGCGTCAAGGTTGTCATCGACGGCTCACCGCGTCCCATTCTTATTCCGAGTATCGTGTCTCCAGGTTATGACAGACATGTGCTTCAGGAGGAAGATTCTCCCCTTAAAGCGTTGGATGTTCAAATTCGCAGTCCCAAGCTGAAAAGAAACAATCAGCGCTATTTCGTAGGATTGCTGGCCATGGAGGATCAGGATAATTCTGAACTGGAAGAAACGGATAACAAAGCTACGAGCGATCAGTCGCTGGTCGTAGCGCTAACAGCATTAGCCTATGCTGCAATTTCCGGTCAATCTTATCCCGCCGCAAGCGGACTTGAGGAAGCGGAATATATCATCGGAACGGGCCTTCCCGTTCGTACCTTCGTTGCCTTTCAGCATGTCTTTGAAGAGCGTCTGGTCGGAGAACATGAGGTTGCGTTTCTTTCAACTCCCGAACTGCGGGGCCGTACGGTTCGCGTAATCATTCGCAAGGCCATAGTTTCCGTTGAGGGGGCTGCCGCGTTGTACCATCTTGCTACCAATGAGCAATTGCAGGTAAAAAGTGATGAGATACATAACGGCTGCATCGGCATCTGTGAGATTGGAGCATTAACGACGGATTTCCCGGTTGTTAAACGGATGAATATCGATAACCAGTTCAG
>DJTQ01000050.1 GCA_002439285.1 Paenibacillaceae bacterium UBA6304 | reverse complement strand
TTCCGCCCCGTTGTCCCGGCTATCCAATACCTTTTCGCCGTCCAGCCAAATCTCGTGATAAGCTTTGGTGCGCGGTTCCAAGTGCTCGCTCAACCGGCTCGCCCAATGATAGACCTCTGCATGAATTTCCGATTGATTCGGGTTCGGGTTGCACATCACGTTCCGGTTGACGTCGCCGCATGCCGCCAATGTGGTCAGCATCGAGTTATGCACTTCCTGAATCGTCTTTTTCATGTTCCATTTCAGGATACCGTGCAATTGTACCGATTGCCGCGTCGTTAAGCGAATCGTCCCGCTGGAATAAGCTTGAGCGACCCGGTCCATCATTAACCACTGCTCCGGCGTTACGACGCCGCCCGGTGCCCGGACCCGCAGCATAAACTGGTAAGCCGGCTCCAGCTTCTGCTTGCTGCGTTCGTTGCGCAGATCCCGGTCGTCCTGCATATAGCTGCCGTGGAATTTCATCAACCGGTTCTCGTCTTCCGGAATCGAGGCCGTGATCCGGTCCTCCAGTACCTCTTCAAGCTGGCCGCGCAAATAATTGCTTCTGACTTTTATATCTTCCACGTCGCTGTGCGGCGCACTGTTCGGCGACAATAAATGGTTCTCAGACATTCGATCTTTCTCCTCTCACGGTCAGGGAATTAATAGACATCCCGCTGATAACGTTTTTGCTGCTGCATCCGGGTCAGATATTCCGTTGCTTCTTCCGGACTGAACCGGCCCTCTTGCTCAAGAATCGTGGCAAGCGCCGCGTGCACGTCATGGGCCATCTTTTTCTCATCGCCGCAAACGTAAATCACCGCACCTTCCTGCAACCATTCGTAGAGCTCGCGGCTTTTCTCCAGCATCCGGTGTTGAACGTATACTTTCTGCTCCGTATCGCGTGAGAAAGCTACATCCATCCGGGTCAGCACGCCTTCTTTCAACCAGCGCTGCCATTCCACCTGATATAAGAAATCCGTCGAAAAATGCTGATCCCCGTAGAACAACCAGGTTTTCCCCTGCGCCCCCGTCTCTTCGCGTTCGCTGAGGAACGCCCGGAATGGGGCGACTCCCGTACCGGGACCGATCATAATAACCGGCGTATCAGGACTTTCTGGCAGCTTGAAATTCGGATTGTGCTGAATGAACACCGGCAAGGATTCGCCCGACTGGATGCGGTCGGCCAATTGCACCGAGCAAACGCCGTAGCGGTTACGCCCATTACTTTCATAACGTACCGCGCGAACCGTCACATGGACTTCATCCGGACTGGCCTTCAGGCTGCTTGCTATGGAGTATAGACGCGCCGGGATCTTACGCAACAACGGTAAGAACTGTACGGCTGGAATTCCTTTTAGAGAGTAATCCTGCACCAGGTCAAATAAGTCCCGTTCGTTCAGATAGGTTCTTAACACTTCCGTATGGGCTGGTTCGAGCAGATGCTTCAATCCGGCATTTCCGGTCAGCTCGGCCAACTGTGTAAGCAGCGGCTTTGTCAGTACCGTAATTTCAAAATAACGCAGCAGCGCCTCCTGCAGGGATCGCGTTTCGCCTTGTTTGCTGACGGATACGGCTTCATCCGCATCCCAGCCCATGGCTTCAATCAATTCATCCACCAAACGCGGATGATTCTGCGGATAGATCCCCAAGCTATCGCCCGGCTCATATTGGAGATTCGATCCCTCCAACGAGATTTCGACATGCCTGGTTTCCCGGTCCGATCCACGACCATTCAGGTTCAGATTTTCCAGAACTTCGGCCTGAAAAGGATTGCTTCGGGAGTATTCCGACTCCGCGTCGCTTACGACAGCGCTTGGTGCCGCACCGGTACCAGCCGTACCCGCTCCAATTCCCGTCCCTTGCGCCAATGCGCCGAGCACCTGCGTCATCCACTCTGTAGCCGGCTCCGCAAAATCGACGTCACAGTCAATTCTCGGAACGATTTCTTTACCACCGAGTTCCGCCAATCGCTTGTCAAAATCTTTGCCAGTCTGGCAGAAAAATTCGTAAGACGTATCGCCGAGCGCAAGCACCGAATATCTCAAATTGTCCAGTTGCGGTGCTCTTTTACTATGCAAGAACTCATAGAGGGCAATGGCACTATCCGGCGGTTCCCCTTCGCCATGCGTACTTACAACGACCAGGAGGTTGTCGATCTTTTTCAGCGTATTCGGCTTAAAATCACCCATGGAGCTGAGCGTAACTTGAAACCCCTGCTCTTCTAAACGTTTGCTGAGCTTCTTGGCCAAGGCATTGCTATTTCCGGTCTGGGAGCCGAACAATACCGTGACTTCTTTGGATACCGCAGGCTCAGAGTTCATTGCGGCTGCCGGAGTCGATATGCCTTGTGTACCGGCTACAGTGACCGGGCTGACGTTCCCTGCCGCCCCCTGGACCGCAGCCAAATACCCGCTTAGCCACAGACGCTGAGATTCCGTTAGCGAAGGCAACAAACGGTTCAGCAATTCCGCTTGCTCCTGATTAAAAGGACTGTTCGTAACTTGAAATTCCAACTCATTCACCCCACGTAGCTTCCATAAATTCAATTCCTACTAATATGATCAGGATTATTCTTACTTGAACTTATCATAGCTCGCAAAAATGGTCAATTCGAATCATTTTATAGAACCGATCAGGTTTTCTGATAAAGGAAGGTTTTTACTTTTAATAGATAAATCACCGGCCTCACCAAACCTGGGCGAATGCATATACTGAATCAAATCTTTCAATTGGAGTGTGACAGTGTGAGCAAAGACCAAGGTTGCCCCAAGCATTTGGCTTGGCATGAAACAATGGAACTTCACGAGCTGGTGGCTTTTCAATCCACAAATTTAGTTGCATTTAAAAAGAAACTGCCTACCATCAAAGACGCTACCCTATGCTGTCTTTACGAAGAAACGATCCGCTGCCTGGAGCAAAATTTACAGGAACTCCTCAAGTTCTATCCGATGGCACCGACGATGAATCGAAGCCATATGCCCGATATGACCGCCTTTGACGCTGCTAGCCTGCTCGGATTTGCCAAAACGGCTGTCCGCAACTATTCGATCGCAATTACCGAAACTGCCACACCTATTCTACGCGATACTTTCCAGAAACAATTAATTTGGGCTATCGATCTTCATGCCATGATATTCAACTTTATGTGCTCCAAGGGCTACTATCCTGCGTATAATTTGGAACAGCTACTATGTAACGACGTCAACATGGCAAATGCGGCGCTGAACCTATAGCAGGTATCCTACTGCCCCCTTTTACACAACCGCAAAAAATAAAGAGCACCACCGATTTAATCGGTTGGTGCTCTTCCTATTTAGAAACTAATCTTCGAATTATGGGATGGTTCCAAGCAAATGATTCCTATTTTTTGAATGCGAGTCTGAAATCATTCATCGTTTTACGATGGCGCTCAATGTAGTGCCATACCCAAAATACAAGGACAAGTGAGCCTGCCAAATATAGAATTGGAATGGCCAGTGTCAGCGAATGCAACAGAAAAGCGAATACCAACAACAACCCGCTAAAGAGATGATTGATCGCCGTATGGGCATTGCTTGGTATGATATCCACGGAATTTTTATCATAATTTTGCTGCGCGTAACGAATCGCTTGAATCGCAAACGGGACCGACAAGAAAGCGAAATAAAGCGTATAAGGCGCATAATCGAATAATGGCAACACGGCGATGATCATATACCCAAGTATAAATGAGACGATTAGAATGTTTTTGGCTGCACGCTTACCGAGTCGAACAACCAGGGTCTTCTTGTCGGTCTTGGCGTCCGATTCCGCATCGGGAAATTGATTGATAAGCAGTACATTGCTAATGAACAATGCAACCGGTAATGAAAGCAGCACAACTTGTAGCGAATATTGCCCTGCCTGCACATAGTAAGCACCCATCGTCATGAATACGCCATACGTAGTTGCGATCAGAACCTCTGCGATGCCCGGCGCCAAATTAATGAACGAGAACCGCCCTTTTCCCGCGGTATAGAAGAATCCGGCGATCAAGCCATAGGCGATTAACGGCAGAATACCGAGCCCGCTTACGACTACGAGGTAAACCCCGATCAATGTAGCCGTAACAGATAGCAATATTCCAAAAAAGCCCATGTCCGCCCGCGAAATCAAGCCTAGTTGAATCATCCTCGAGCCGCCGGTGAAGGGGCGAATGCCTGACCGGTTCTCTCCGTCACGGTCCGCATCCTTCCAGTCGTTAATCATGTTGGTTCCCGCCTGGATCATGATCGCTCCGATCAAGGTGAGAATGAAGTGTAGCGCGTTGAACTCTCTCGTCGCCGAGAATGCCATAACACCGCCAAGCAGGATCGGAACAAGTGCCGCTGTAAGCGATAAAGGCCGAACAGCCTCTTTCCACGCCCGTGCTTTTGCAGCCACATCGGCCCAAACGCTGACCTTTTCGCGGTTTGCTTCATAATCAAATACGGTCGGCGGCTCTCCCTGCAATATTTCCGGTACAAAACGATATTTTACCGTATAGGGCCTGACGACGATAAATTCCAGGCGGTCTAAAGCACCGATTTGATGAAATTGCCCAACGATGGGCGACCGGTCCACAAGCAGGTCAATCGCCTTCTGACGATCCTTCTCGCTCCGAATCACCTCCGCACGTCCGATGACCTCGCATTCTTCCATTTCCATGAAGGTCGGACCCTGATGAACCAAAATAGCAGTCTCAGGGATATTCATCCATTGGATGACCTTCGGGTCGCCTTTCGTGCTCGATAAATAGAAATTGAATTCCTCATCAACGGCAAAATGCATCATTCGCTGGCGCGGCGATCCCATGCTGGACGTACCTACCGCTGCGACTTCTGCCCTGCCTAAATAGTCGAGAACATCTTGTTTACTGCGTGCCATGACTCTATAACCTCCATTAAGAAACCGTAATCCTACGATTCTAATAAAAACAATGCATGATATATTCTATCAATTTCTTAACATAAAAACACTACCCTTCAAAAAGTGGACAAGCTCCCATT
>DJTQ01000392.1 GCA_002439285.1 Paenibacillaceae bacterium UBA6304 | reverse complement strand
CAACTTTTGGATCGGGCTCTAAGCGGACGCGTGATTTCAAGAAAAGATCGAACGCAGGCTTCATCGCTTTTGAACTGCCAATAATGGTTCGAAGAGCCAAGCCAACAATGTTCGCTCTTCAGTGATGATTCGGGCAGTAAGTGTCATACCGGAAATGAGTGGTTCTCTCCTCCCATAGGCAGGAACAGCACGTTGATGCAACGACACCGTTACCGGATAGGCTGATAGATTAACGCCGGTTTCTGACTGACGTGAGATAGGGCTTGCCGCTACCGTCAGAACTTTGCCTCTAATACTTCCGAACCGCTGATATGGGAATGCATCTATTGCGATCCGAACCTCTTGGCCAGGCTTCACAAAGCCTATGGCCGAACTTGACACTTCCAATTCCGCGCGAAGTTCAGATCCGGACGGGAGGATGGTCATCAGCGGCGATTGCGAAGTGACGGATTGTCCTACGTTGGCCGTCAATGCTGTCACACGACCTGCAAGCGGGGCACGAAGGACATATGAGCGACTGCTTGCCGCATTGGCGGCCTGTTGCGCAACCCCGGCACGGGCCGCCGCAACACTCGCTTTCTGCGCACGGCCTTGCGAAGCGGCTTGCGCTGCACTGCGCTCATTCTCAAGCATTGAAGCACGCTTAGCGGCAAGAGCCTGTGCCAATTGTGAAAGCCCCTGTTGACGAACAAGTAGCGCCTCTTCCCGTTGTTGCATGTCCCGGACGCTTATGAACCCCCTTGCAGCAACCGGACGTATCCGATCGAGTTCGCGATGAGCCGATGAGACGAGATTTTGCTGAATCGCAATCTGCGATTGGAGATGTTTTACCTCTTCTACGAGACCGGCATGTTGCGCCGCGAACTGCCGCAATTGTGCGCCTACAGCTTCTTCGGTAGCAATTTCCTGGGCGAAGAGTTGAGAATCTTGCGCGGCGATGGCAGATTCCACCCGCACAGCGGGAGTTTCAATGCTCGCGCTATCTTCCTCTGCGCGTATCAGGGCCAAGTAAGCTCCTGACTTCACCTCCTGCCCCTCTTCCACAGGCAGCGACGCGATCACGCCACTTCTCCCAGGAACAATTAGCGATATACCTGCCGCTGGGACTATCGAACCAGACGCTATCTCAACCCGAGTATAGCTGGCCAATGATAGAAATATCAAACAGGATAATACAATCCCTACAATAAAATATCCTACTAATTGCCAAGACACCGGAACGAATATTTCGACGTTGCCTGGAAGCTTATTTATTGAGGAGTCTGAAACGTCTTTCCGAAACATAGCCTCATGAAAACCTCTATAAATATAGATTTAGTAGATAAATTACATTGTAGAGCCAATTAATTCAATTCCTCTATGATCAGAAAAATATTTTACAATCACTCGTCCGCCCGACGTTGTCCATATTCTCGGTTTTTCTTCACCAGGCTCATAAATTACTTGGTCTATGGGAACGGATTCTATATCTTGACCTTTCCTAAACGATTGCAAAAGAGTGGTTTTGGAATGGTCAAATTCTTTAAACTCACGAAACTGCCCGACGAAAAAAATCCGAAAATCTTTCCAGTTTGGAACATTAGCGCTAAATGAAACGCAAGGATGTACTACAGAGGCGCTAACTTGGCCCGCATAAGGTGGAAACGTAACAGCCCTGCCGTGCTTTGTAAATATCACCGGCTTAGTCCACATTGCTCGTTGAGAGCAATCATTGTTACGCATTCGACCATTAGCTGCAACTTGATCAATAGAAAGTAGGCGGTAGTGATACCCTATTAGGTATCCAGCCATCATCTTTTCCCCATCATCACGGACTGATGTAACAATATGATCGAATCCAGCTATAACAATGGTCTTTCCTCTAATTTCTTTTATGGAATCATGCAGCTTTTTTGCTTGATTTTTCTCACGAAATCTTACAAAATTTCCAGAATTGCTAGCAATATCTTGTTCTTCATCGGTAAGTTCATATGCTATTAATTTATAATTTAATTTTTTAGCCAGTCGAACCAAATTTGCAAATACAGGGTCACGGACATACTTTCCGGCTTTTCCATTAACATCCGGTAGCGATACCGAGTTTTCAAATTCTACTTTATCGGCATTAAATGCTTCAGCAGCTATTTTTGTGTATCCGATGGATCGAAGTTTCTTTAAGATTTTTGCGACAAAAAATCTATGACTTGAATCGAAATGGGATTCGTTAAATAGGACAATGTCAGCATCTTTTGCTTTTTCTGTTATATAAGTCTCAGCGTCGCGCGCTTCGGCCCCATCAATGAAATTAATTATATTCAATTTTTGGGCTGGCTTATCTGAGTTGTATATAGCCATGGAGTCTTTGTATCTTCCAACCATGGCATTGTTTTCAGCCTGGCGCATGGCAATATCAAAGCCTACACCTGAATCCTCTTTGGCAGCATAGTGCCGTAGGTCAATCCGATCGCGAAGATAGCAAAGTGAATCGTCTAAATCCCATTTAAATATGTTAAATGGTTCTTCGGTAAATCTAGAACTACATTTATTCAAATCTGAAGCTTCTCCAAACTCACACACCGCAATCATGGCGCCGATACCAAACGTACCGACACCAAATTTACTCAGGAACAACTGACGAATGTATGAATTCATGAATTTTCGGCTCCTCAGCCATAACTAAATTGGCAATCTTGTCAAATTCATGCAGATACACGTGAGGCTTGTTGTTATATACGAAATCATCCGACCTCGATATTAGGAACTTACAAAAGGCATCAAGGAGAGGCACGCTGGGGCAGTCATATTCAAGCCAAAGAAACTGGCCTGAAGGATTGATTTCGAGAAAGACCCACTCTTCGTTGGGGGTCACTATAAAATCAATGGAGCCCGTCACAAGGCTAAGAGCCCGATTCAAAAGTTTCTCAGGCGTAGCAATACCTTGCGGTTCTGCGGATGAGCATGCGGATAGAAGCGATCATAGCCCAGGCGGTTGAAGAGGCGATGGTCGCTTCCCAGTCCTTTGCGAGGCGGCGACACCGTCCCAGCCAGGCGAAGGTGCGCTCGACGACCCAGCGGCGCGGGAGGACTTCAAAGCCCTTGGCTTGATCAGATCGTTTGATGATCTCGATCACCCAGTTCCCGGCTTTGGCGAGTGCCGTTCTGAGCTTGTCACCGGCGTAGCCACCATCGGCGAAGATATGGCGCAGCCAAGGGAAGCGCTGGCAAATCCTTTTGAGCACGTCGACGGCGCCATCCCGGTCCTGAATATCGGCGGTGTGCACGAGGATGGAGATCAGAAAGCCGGAGGTGTCGGTCAGGATATGACGCTTTCGACCTTTGACTTTCTTGCCTGCGTCATACCCACTCGGACCGCCGCTCTCGGTCGTTTTCACGCTCTGGCTATCGATGATGCCCGCACTGGGAGAGGCTTCGCGCCCCTCGATCTCTCGCAGGTTCATGACCAGCAGCGTGTTCATCACCTCAAACAATCCCGCGTTACGCCAGGCGTAGAAATAGCGCCGGACCGTCGAGACCGGTGGAAAGCACTTGGGCAGCAGGCGCCAGGCACATCCGGCCGAGGCCAGGTAGAGCAACGCGTTGGCCACTTCACGCATATTCGTGCTGCGACGCCGACCGCCGTGCTTTGCCGGAGGAATGAACGGTGCCACCAGCGCCCACTCTCTGTCCGTCATGTCGCTTGGATACCGCAGTCCTTTGCGGCTATGCTCATCTCGAGCAATGCCAGTCCATGCCATTGATCACTCCATCTCTCGCAAGGACGGCGTGAATCATAACATGCTGGTATTGCTCAACAACTTTTGGATCGGGCTCTAAAATCCAAGACGCTCGAAAGCCAGGTCCTCATGACCCTGGTCGACGTCAACACCGGCATCCAGGAGGCGGTCGCCAGTGGCTCGGCGCGCAAGAAAGACGTCGGTGTGATCGGTGGGGGTGTCCTGCTCGGGCTTGGTGGCGCTTCAACCACGGCCTGACGCTATCCGAGCTTACCCGGGATGTGGCGACCTATCTTCA
>DJTQ01000395.1 GCA_002439285.1 Paenibacillaceae bacterium UBA6304 | reverse complement strand
AGAGGTTGTTCAAAAAGTCGACTTTTTGAACACATACTCTAATTATATGTAAAAAAAATCGCAAAGTCGAGCCGGCTTCTTGAGAAAAAATAAGGACGTCCTTGACCATCCTCTGGTCAAAGACGCCCGTTTTATTCGACGTTATTTGCAGTCCCCTGATTATCTGTCCCATCGGTCGTGCCGTTGTCCAGTCCATCGCTTCCATTAGCCGATCCTGCATCGACGCTGCCCAAGTTCAACTGGATTTTGGAAGTATTCTTCCCGTCGGTAACCACTTGGCCTCCTACGGTAATCGCCGTTTTCGAGGATGCACCCGACTTAATAAACAGCCCTTCCGGTCCCAGTTCATAGGTCAAAACCTCACCATCGGTCGTATTATTAAAGTATAATTTATCCCCGCTCTTGTCGCCCTTGCGCACTTCGACCCAGCTTGTTCCCGTAGCATTAATAACGACCTGAACAGGCTGGTCCCCGGCCGATTGAACAAGAAATTTGGTTGTGCTTCCTTCTTTCCCGTCAGGAGCAACTACCACAGTCCCCGTCCCGGCATCTGTTCCGGTATCCGTATTCCCGCTACCGTTCGTATCCGTTTCGTCATTGCCTGTACCGGTTCCATCGGTACCGTTATCGCCAGTTCCGTTATTACTGGTACCGGTATTTCCAGCGGTCCCTTCATTTCCGATTCCCGCATCCGGTCCATTCGGATCACCATTCCCGGTAGTGCCGTTATTCCCCTTGCTGACATCCGTCACCGGCGTCTGATCGGGCTCATTGTCCTTGGCCTCATGACTTTTGCCCCAAACCGTGAAATACATATAAATCACTACGAGAATCAACACGGCAAACGACCACATCAGCGTTGTCGACAACCATTTGGAATTGCGCTCCGCTGTGCGGGAGCTGCGGCGTTTCTGTAGCACCGGTTCCATCGTCGGTTCAGGAGCCACATCCGGAACATGCTGTTTATGTTCATTCAACAGTTCATCCGGGTCCACACCCACTACTTCGGCATAAGTTTTAATAAAAGCCCGCACATAAAAACTTCCGGGTAAGACCTTATAGTCCCCCGCCTCGATGGCTTCCAAATACCGCTTGCGAATTTTTGTCATTTCTTGAACATCATCCAGAGACAAGCCTCTGGCAAGTCGGGCTTCTTTTAATTGCTGGCCCAAATCCGACACGACCATCACCTCCTGTAGTTTTTAAATATTCATGAAAATCCGTTAAGGATTTTATTTGCGACATAAGTTTAAAACCTATAAATCATCGGTATAGATTGTAGTGAACGTATCATAAACGATTTGTTCATCAGGATTGTTACGCAATTCTATAATAATGTCAAAATCGTCATAATTATATGCGGATTCCTTAATAAAGACATCCGGGTGCTCAATAACAATTGTGGAAGGCATCTTCATCAACTCCTGAAGCAGCTGATAGTGCTTTTCATTTGAACGAAGGGTGCTGACGATCCCATCGATAATAAATACTTTATGAGGATTCATTTCGTCCTCGGACAACTGGCTTCGTACGGTCTGTCTGAGCAGTGTCGAGGAAACGAAGGTCCACCGCTTCATCGCGCAGACACTACCTGCGATAATAGACTCCGTCTTTCCTACGCGCGGCATGCCCCGAAGGCCAATAACCTGGTGACCGTCCCTTTTTAATACTTCACCCAAAAAATCAACCAGCAACCCAAGTTCATCCCGAGTAAAGCGGAATGTTTTGTGATCGTCGGAATCCCTCACGATATAACGGCCGTGCCGCACGGCCAAAAGATCGACAAGTCGTGGGCTTCGCAGGGCGGTAACCGTAATGCTGTCAACCTTGCGGAGCATCTGGTCAATCAGAACGATTTTATCGTCATCATCACTCTCTAAAAGGAGCCCGCGGGTTTCCCCTTCCACTCCGTTAATGGTCAAAATATTAACTTCAAGCATTCCGAGCGTAGATGCAATATCCCCCAGCAAGCCCGGACGGTTCTTATGTATTTTATACTCCAAATACCACTGTTTTGATTTCATCCCTACACCTTCTCTATGTCCTCTACACTATTCGACAAAATCGGCTCCGTTTCCTGCTCCGTTCATGAAATGTTAGCAACCCGTCTCAAGACCCAAAAATGCGAACAGAATATGAATACGTGTTTTATGATATATAAAATAGAATTGAAAGGCAAGCCATGGTACTTAGATTGGAGAAAAGCCCCCTAAGAGGGAGCTTTTCATGATGACCGGGTTATGCGTTTTTCTTAGCCAGCTTTACCATCAGTCTGGCAATCGTGCGTCGTTCCTCTTCACTACCCACATCCCAGATTTCCTTCAATGTACGGTTGGATTCGTTTTGAGGATCCACCTTGTCATCAAGAAATCCGCCGATTTCATAAGCAAGATTAGCGATAGCTTCCTCACTCATGCCCGTATTTTCCGCGTGTTTGACGCGGTCACCGAGAAACTTTTTCCAGTTATCAAAATTTTTGAGTACTGTTGACATTTATTAAATCCTCCTTCGGTTGGCGATTTAAAATCAACAGTTCTAATATGTGATGAATGCAGGGTCTTTATTCATTGCAGGTATCTGGGCAATTCCGGTAAAACCGCTTCATCAAGTTACGTTACCCAGCCTCCGTTGGGACTAATGATTTGTCCGGTAATGTAACCGGATTCCGGCAGGGCGAGAAAATAGACGAGCGAGGAAATTTCTTCCGGAGAAGCCAGCCGACCGGCAGGGATTTCCTCCTCCAGCTGCTTCAACTCGGCCTCGTCGAAACGGTCCATCATTTCCGTTTTTACCGCGCCGGGAGCGACCGCATTTACGGTAACGCCCGAGGGGGCCAGTTCTTTGGCCAACGCTTTAGTGAAGGCATTAACGCCTCCCTTGGCAGCGGAATAAACGACCTCGCAGGAGCCTCCGGAAATTCCCCATATCGAGGATACATTAATGATTCGTCCGAACCGCTGTGAAATCATATAAGGCATAAAGGTTTGACTACATAAAAACACGCTCTTCAGGTTTACGTCCATCACATCATCCCACTGCGCTTCATCCACATCGGATAGCAGCCCATAATGGGAAATGCCTGCATTATTAACGACAATATCGGGACGCAGCCCATGGCTCTCCAGTTTTTCCTTCATCCGGAGAATTTGCTCTTTGCTCCGTAAATCCGCCGCTACCGTAAGGACCTTGGCCCCCTTCTCCATGCACTTGCGGGCAACTTCGTTTGCCGCCTCATGCGAGTTCATGTAGTGGATCACCACATTCATGCCGACCGAGGCGAATCGGAGCGCAATTTGCGCCCCGATTCCCCGGCTGGCGCCGGTGACTAGCACGGTCATCTCTCCGATATTCTTCTCTCCCCCATGATTCGAAACCATATTATGGACTCACCACCAGCGATACGGACAGCTGTTCCCAATCGATATGCTCACGCAGACGTGCGTTTACTTCTTCCAGTGTTAAGGACTCATATACCGGAAGCACCTCGAACAAATCCCCTCCACGAAAACGGTAACGCGTAAATTCATGGGCGATATTCTCCGGCGAGTTGAGCATTCTTAAAAAGCCGCCGATTTTTTTCTTGCGAGCGCGTTCGAAGTCCTCTTCGCGGAACCCGGCGGTCGTCACGTTCTTGATTTCCTCGGTGATAACCTGCATCAGGCGCTCCGGATCCTTCGTGTCCCCGCCGATTGCCGAAAAAGCATAATTCGGATTGCTGTTGTACTCATGCGAGAAACTGTCGGATATCAAGTCGAGATCATACAGCTTCTGATAAAGCCGGGTGCTGGCGCCAAGCAGCAGATCCAATGCCAGCTTGGTTGCGAGATCGCGCCGCAGCAACTCCTCACCGCTAAATCCTAGCTTCGTTTCTTTAAAGCCGAACAGGCATTTAGGGAGAGACACCGGGAGCTTGGATTCACGGCGTTTTTCATTCACGGCAAGCGGCTCTTCGTCGAACAGCCGGTCGATGGCGCCTTGCGGCTTATATTCCTTCTTCGCCTGGTTTTCTCTAACCAGTTGGAATACTTCCTCAGCATTGACACCCCCGACGATAAACAACAGCATGTTGCTTGGATGATAAAAAGCGTTATAGCAAGTATACAGCGTTTCCTTCGTAATCGTTCCGATGGACTCCACCGTTCCTGCAATATCGATATGCACCGGATGAACGCCATACATGGCTTCAATCAGGCCGAAATAAACTCTCCAGTCCGGATTGTCGCGGTACATGCCGATTTCCTGGCCGATAATGCCTTTTTCTTTTTCCACATTCTGATCCGTGAAATAAGGATGCTGCACGAAGTTGATCAGCGTCTCCAAGTTCTCCTTGATATTCTCGGTGGCCGAGAATAAATAAACGGTCTGGTCAAAGCTTGTAAAAGCGTTGGCGGAAGCTCCTTGGGAAGCAAATTTCGCAAAAATATCGCCTTCCGGCTCCTCGAACATTTTGTGCTCAAGGAAATGGGCGATCCCGTCGGGAACGGAAATCTCCTCTTCCCCCGCTACTCGGAAATGATTATCGATTGAACCGTATTTGGTAGAAAATGTGGCATATGTCTTCTGGAAGCCCGGTTTGGGCAGAACATACACCTGCAGCCCGTTATCCATCGTTTCACGGTACAATGTTTCCTGTAATTGTTCATAGGTGATCGCTTCCACCGGTCATCCCTCCTTTTGCCCTGTCAAAAAGTAAATGGTATCAAGCTGGAACGTCTCGGCCACACGAACTACGTCTTCCGTGCTTACCTGCTCCACTTGGCTTAACAGCTGATCCGCCGGGCGGTCTTTACCGGAAAGTACCCGATTGAAGTCATACGCGATCATTTCAAAGGCCGAGTCCTGCATTTCAAGCAGGCTGTTGCGAATCATCGCCTTGGTCTGGCTCATTTCCAGTTCGCTGATTTCGCCGGCGCGCATACTTGCAAGCTGGGCTTCAATAATGGTAAGCGCCTTCTCATAGTTCTCAATCTCGATCCCGGATTGGATCGTCATCAGGCCCTTATGACCGTCTTAACGCGAAGCCGCATAATAGGCCAAGCTCTCTTTCTCACGGACGTTCATAAACAGCTTGGAATGCGGGTAACTGCCCAGGATGCCGCTGTACAGCAGGGCAGAAGCATACCGCTCATCCCCGTAAGTAATCGGGGTGCGAAGCCCCAGGTTAAGCTTGCCTTGATTCACATCAAGGCTCTCCTTGACCGTTCGTGCTTCTCTAGCGACTACTTCACTATGTTCCGGCGAATATTCCGGTGAAGCGGAGCGGTTGAGAGCAAACGTCTTCTCCACGAGTTCCTGCACCTCGGCCAGAGAGGTGTCTCCAACGACATACAAATCCAGGCTGGCCTGCTGCAGCCAATCCAGGTAAGCCGAGTACAACGATTCTGGCGTAATGCTATCCAGATCGCTGCGTTGACCGAGCGGATGTAAACGGTAAGGATCGTCCTTGAACATTTCTTCGATGCACCGTTCCGCTGCGTACCGGATTTTATCATTGATGATGCTCTCCAGCTTTTGGCGTACATTTTCCCGTTCGGAGGTCACATATGAAGGACGGAAGGTCCCACCTTCCATCGCCGGTTTGGTCACAACCTCACCGAGAAAGGCAAAAGATTGTGCCAGCAGAGACTCATCGCTTTGCACAAAAGAATCATTAATAGTATCCATGCGGAACTGCACAATTTGGTAATTTCCCCGTTTATACACATCAAAACCGAAACCGGCGCCGTACAGACGCTCGAGTTGCTCCCGGAACTGGATTGTTTCCGGATAGGAGGCCGTGCCCCTTCTCAAAACAAATGGGGTTAATGCCGTCGTTGTTACCGTCTTGCTGTCCAGCGGGATGCCCGCATACAGGGAAACGGCAAACGTCTTGAAGCGGGTTGTAGGCAGGACGTGGATCCGGATATGACCCGCGCTGCCGCGTTCAAAAAGCGTCTTGTTCAAGACCAAAACTCCTTTACGAGAGACTGTTAATACGCGCTGCGATAACAAAATTCAGTTCCATTCTATACCAATCTAAAGGAAAGAAGCAACCTGACGGATCAAGCGGCTGCTTCTTTTAAATGCCTGAAGTTTACATGCAGAAAATATGTTTCCCTATCGTTTTGACCTGGGACCGTGTCCAAATCCATTTGGAGGTCGCCGTTTCCGGATTGAAATAATACAGACATCCCCCGGAAGGATCCCAACCGTTTAAAGCCTGCTGTACCGCTTTCCGGGCATTCTCATTCGGTTCCAGCCAGATTTGTCCGTCCGCAACCGCGGTAAACGCACCAGGCTGAAAAATCACACCGGAGGTCGTGTTCGGGAAGCTGGGGGATTTAACCCGATTTAGAATGACAGCAGCTACCGCTACCTGTCCTTCAAAGGGCTCGCCCCGGGATTCACCATAAACTGCGTTGGCCATGATCTTCAAATCATTCTCCGAAAGCCCCATCCCGTTGGAAGGAGACAACTCCGTGGTTTCGGCTTTAGGTTTGTCTTTGCCGGTCTGCGCCGTCTCATTGCCGGCCTTAGCTTTGCCTTGATCGGCTTGTCCCGCCCCTTGATTGGCTAATTCCATTCCGGGCTTCCATGCCGTTGTCGCATTATAAAGCTTTAGCTTCGTCTTTGGACCGGCCAAACCGTCGACCTTCATCCCAAACTCCGATTGAAACCATTTGAGCGATTCCTTCGTTTTCGGACCAAATTGGCTATCTAGCTTGCCATGGTAAAATCCAAGAAAGGACAGGCGCCCTTGCAACTCATAAACATCTTTGCCAAACGCTCCATAGTCGATAACCTGGTTACTGAAAACAGGAATGGCATGCTTGGGCGTTTCTTGTTTCATCTTCACATCATTTGATTGGTGCAGCTGACTGTACCCATAAACGATTCCGAATAAAAGCAGTACTAAACCTGCGGTAAACCATATCTTCATATTTTTCATATCGTTTAGCTCTACCTTTCTATTGTGGATTGTCATAGTGAGTTGACTTTATTATGACAAGTCCAGACCCTTCCTATGCACTTGCCAGAAACAGCTTATGTAGCTAAACGGGATGATCAAGTTGAAATCAAATTCAACAAAAAAGCTCCGCCGGCATAATCCGGCGGAGCTTTGATACTGACTATATCTTATATTGAATCAGGATGAAATTTTACCACCTTTGTACTGATCCATGCTCATCAGCACTTCCCGTGGCTTACTGCCTTCATAAGGCCCCACAATGCCCCTTGCTTCCATAGAGTCGATCAACCGGGCAGCTCTCGTATAACCGACCCGCATCCTACGCTGCAGCAGCGATACGGAAGCCTGTTTGGCCTCCAGTACGATCTGGACGGCTTGATCGTATAATTCGTCCAACACTTCCTCCTGTCCCGAGGTTCCCTCTTCGATCTCCGGAACAAGGCTCTCATCATATTCCGCTTGGCCTTGGCCGCGGACATAAGTAACGATCGCTTCCACTTCCTGATCGCTCATAAATGCACCCTGAACGCGTACCGGCTTAGAGGCACCCATTGGCATAAACAGCATATCACCACGACCAAGCAACTTCTCCGCGCCGGCCATGTCGAGGATGGTGCGCGAATCCACCTGGGAGGATACGCCGAAGGCGATGCGCGACGGAATGTTCGCCTTGATGACACCGGTAATCACGTCCACCGACGGCCGTTGAGTCGCGATGATCAGATGGATGCCGGCTGCCCGGGCCATCTGGGCAAGACGAGCAATCGCATCCTCCACATCGTTTGCTGCAACCATCATAAGATCCGCAAGCTCGTCCACGATTACGACGATATAAGGCAGCACCGCAGCCGGATTCTCTTTCATCATTAAATTATAGCCTTCGATATTACGGGCACCGGATTTGGAGAATAATTCATACCGTTTTTCCATTTCTACGACAATCTTCTTCAGCGCCAGCGAAGCTCTGCGCGGATCCGTTACCACCGGCGTGAGCAGATGCGGGATCCCGTTATATACATTCAGTTCGACCATCTTTGGATCGACCATCATGAATTTAACCTCATCAGGCTTCGCTTTATACAGAATACTCGTTATAATGCCGTTGATACACACCGATTTACCTGAGCCTGTAGCCCCGGCCACAAGGAGATGGGGCATCTTCGCCAAATTGCCGACGATCGTTTGTCCGGAAATATCGCGGCCAAATGCGATGGACAGCTTGGCTTCCGCATCCACAAAGGTCGGTGTCTCCATCACTTCCCTCATGGTTACCAGCGAGACCTCATTATTAGGCACCTCGATTCCGATCGCCGATTTACCCGGGATCGGTGCTTCCATTCGAATGTCCTTGGCGGCCAGCGCTAGCGCGATATCGTCGGTAAGGTTAACGATCCGGCTTACTTTAACCCCAATGTCGGGTTGGATTTCATAACGGGTAACCGCAGGGCCGCGCACGACTTCAAGCACGCGTGCACGGACGCCGAAGCTCTCCAGCGTCGCTTCAAGTTTCCGTGCGGTCTGCATATAGTCCGCCTGATCGCCGGACTTAGCGCCGCCCGCGGGCTTAGACAGCAGCCGGAAGGATGGCAGCTTGTACGGCTTGGGTGCCGGTTTGGGCGGAGCGGCAACGACCATGTCGTCATTTGCCTGGCCATCAGACCCCGAGCCTCCGGATTCTTGGGAAACCGGCATTCCATCGCCAGGCAATAAGCCTGTCTCTGCTCCGGTTGACGGATCAAGCGGGTCAGACTGATCCATTTGCCCTTCCTCAGGACCGCCTTCAAAAATATCTTCCTGCAAGTCTTCCATCTCCGTATCCTCTAGGCCCGGCTGTTCTTCACGCTGTATATGATCGAAAAAGTCGCGAATAATCGGCCCCGTATCTCCGAATGAACGCTCAGCAGTTCCCGCTTGTGGCTTGTGAACGTCGTTAACAAGTTCATCCTCCGCTAACCCCCGATACTCCAGTTCATTCCAATTGATATCCTGACTCCCGGCGGAATCCTCCTCCTCAAATGAAGAATTCTGAGTAGGTGGCATTGAAGTATCAACCGATTTCTCCTTAAATCCGAAAAGCTGAAAAAAGACAGGCTTTTGTTTCCGCTGCACCGATGAAGCCGGAGGGAGAGTATCCTCGAAATCATCTCTCTCCTCCGCTTCTTCCGGTTCGTTAATGACTGGTTTTAGTGTCTTTTTAGTTTTATTATTACTCACTGATACCGGACGCAGCATGCGGATTTTTTTACCCAGCAATTTACCGAATCCGCCCGTTTTGGAGCGGAGCAACCGTACTAACTCCACGTATGATAAACCGGTTACCAGCATGAAGCTGATGGCCAGCATCACGATCATAATCAGCTTTGCCCCGGCCATTCCAAAAAGAGAATAAAGCAGAGCAAATTCCAAACCGCCTATGTACCCGCCGCTGATGTTCAAATTCAGCAAACTGAATCCCGAATCCCCAGAAGCAGGTTGAAACAGCGCCCCTTGGAGGTCGCGATGAATCTGACCCATAATATTCCCAAAACTTAATGGGACCACAGGTGCCAATCTTTGTCCCATCGCCATAATCGTACTCATCAATGCAAAAGCGAGGACGGCCAGCAAAATTCCACTGCGGCGGGTCGACCACTTCGCAGGCCATTTTCGCCCGATCATAACCGCCAGTCCGACAAAAATGCCGATTAAAGGAATCACAAAATAAAACTTGCCTAGAACCAGCGCCGACATCTTCGAGAGCGTTCTACCGACGGCTGCCTCCCCGGACAAGGCGATAATAGATAGAGTGATTAGGATGATCCCATAAATTTCATATTTGAGCATACTGCCTAAAGCTGCCTTTTTCTTCTTACGTTTGCGTGCCAAACAGGAACACCCCCCAGATGAATATTATACCATAATCACCGGAGGGTACCATACATATGTTCCCGCTTATCTTAACAGAATGGGCAAAAAAGCAATTTGGCTGCCTGGAGCGTACGCCGGGTTCAAATAATCATCTAATCCGCAACGGAGAAGGCGAACTATGGTGGCACGGTTTCCAGGTTCCATCCGCACCTGCATCAAGATTCCGGCGACCTCGATCTCGTTATACATGTCGGCAACTTCCTGCTGCTCCCAGTAGGCCTCTTCGGGCAAGATCGTATAATGGGTCATTGTGTAATCCCTCCCGCAGGTTGAACGTTCCGCCTCGATTCGATAAGGGTGTTCAATTGGTTCAGCCCTTCACCAATTCCGCCGATCCCGTCGATCAAGCCGTACTTCACCGCATCATTGC
>DJTQ01000394.1 GCA_002439285.1 Paenibacillaceae bacterium UBA6304 | reverse complement strand
TTTGCTCCTTAAAAAACTTTAAATCCGCCGGAAGCCGCCAAGGCAGCCCGTTATTCCGGCCAATCGTCCCGTTCCGGGCCATCGCCCATATGAGTGTTACTCCCATGGTTACCGCCTCCTTCACTAAATTTGTCCACTAGCAGGGACTCTATCTATATTTACACCGCCACCGTAGCTTTGATCGCCGGATGGTATTGATAGCCTTCAAATTCAAAATCCTCGTACACATAATCAAAGATCGAATCCGGCTTCCGCTTAATTACGAGCCGCGGCAGTGGATAAGGCTCACGCGTAAGCTGCGTCTTAACCTGTTCCAGATGGTTGCTGTAAATATGCACATCGCCGCCCGACCAGATGAATTCGCCTACTTCAAGTCCGCATTGCTGTGCAACCATATGTGTAAGCAAAGCATAACTGGCGATATTGAACGGGAGTCCGAGGAATGTATCGACCGATCGCATTGTCAGCATGCACGACAACTTGCCGTTCGCGACATAAAACTGGAATACGAAATGGCATGGCGGCAGCTTCATGTTGTCGACTTCCGCAACATTCCAGGCACTGACCAAATGACGACGCGAGTCGGGATTGTTCTTGATCGACTCGATGACTTTCGCAATCTGGTCGATTTTACGGCCGTCCGGGGCTTCCCAAGACCGCCATTGGGAACCATAAACCGGGCCCAGGTCCCCGTTCTCATCGGCCCATTCGTCCCAAATCCGGACGCCGTGCTCTTTTAAATAAGCGATATTCGTTTCTCCCTTAAGAAACCATAACAGTTCGTGGACGACCGATTTCAAATGAATCCGTTTCGTGGTCACCAGCGGAAAACCCTGGCTAAGATCAAACCGAAGCTGCCGTCCGAACACGGAAATCGTACCCGTCCCGGTCCGGTCTTCTTTTGGGGTCCCGTTGTCCAGGACGTCCTGAAGCAAATCCAAATAATTTCTCATCTATCGCACACCCCGCACTCGTATTTATGACATCTTGTCTATTATAGCAGAGGAAGCGAGCGGAATGAACGACTTTTGCAATGTCAAAACCTGACCTATCCTTTACCTTCGTCAAAATAGGGAACTTCACTCACCCTGCGCACGAGCCCGCTAATCCCTTCTTCATAATATGGCATCAATTCATCCGCACGATCGAGATCCACCCAGGAGACTTGCGAAATCTCGTCCGGCATCAGCGTCTCTTCCCGGCCACCCGTGATCTCGGCGCGAAAGGTAAGGAGAATGAAATGTTCTTCTCTTTCATGAATGATCACTTCGTTTACGGCCAAGACGCCAAATACTTCAATATCGACGCCCGCTTCCTCCTTCACTTCCCGAGTGAGGGCCTGAACCAGAGTTTCCCGAGTCTCGACCGTTCCTCCCGGCAGGGTCCATGTATCCCGGTTATCCCGGTTTTGCACCATGAGCACCGACTTCTTGTCCGGACTCGTGATCAACGCATACACAATATCGATTCTCTTCATCCTAACCCTTCCCTTTATATATAAGATGATCAATTGAATAACTTTGTAAAGGCAAATAGTTCAACTTATTTAAATGATTAACAGGCCTAATTAAGCATGTTCTATTAAGAAGTAATTAACCACTCCTAGAGACTTAAATAATAATGGTAAAACTCATCTTCCCGGGTATAACCCAACTGTTCATACAGCTTTTGAGCCCCCACATTCCTGATTCCCGTTTCCAGAGCGATCCCCTTAGCCTTCGTGTGCACCGCATATTCAGTTACCGCATTGAGCAATTGTTTGCCTATACCTTGGTTTCGATATGCCTCCGGCACATAAAGATCGTTCAATATCCAAGACCGCTGCATGGATAGAGAAGAGAAGACCGGATACAGTTGGGCAAAACCAGTTGCCTGGCCGTTATCTTCATCCTTAGCGATGAAAATTACGGATTCTCTGTTCTCCATTAAACCATACAAAAAGGCCGAGGCTCCTTCCAGGTCGGAAATCTTCCCGTAGAACATACGATATTGGTCAAACAAGACAGCTATAGCATCCAAATCCTCATATGCTGCCTGCGATATAGATATAGATCGGCTCATGAATGGATCCCCCTCCTCAATAGTAATACTTATAAATAATTTAAGTCACTCACGAAATAACACAAGTTTCTCAGAAAAATATTAACCGGCCACCCTGCGCGCCGTGGATATTATCTCGGCCTTCATCATAATCGAATTTGGTATCTGGATCCTGGTGGCGCTTCTTTTCAACGGCTGATCTGTTGTATCACTTCATTACACAACAAAGCCCGGATTGGAATAGTTGCTATTCCACACCCGGGCTGTTGATTTTAATTAATGAAAAAATCCGGCAATACCGGCTACCAATACGATGATCGCGAATACCATCCGATAATAGACAAACACTTTCATCGGCTTCTTCTGCAAGTAAGCGATAAATTTGCTGATGACGGCCAGCGCGACCAGGAAAGAAACAATAAAGCCTACGGCAAGCGAAATCATTTCCGTTGACGTCATGGATGAGAATCCGCCGATTTTCATAATCTTCAGGAAGCTCATGCCCACCATGACAGGAATCGCCAAGAAGAACGAGAACTCCGCCGCTGCCACCGTGGTCAATCCGGCAACCCAGCCGCCGATAATGGTGGATGCGGAACGGGACATCCCCGGGATGATTGCCAAAACTTGAAATGCGCCGATAATGAGCGCTTGCTTCACCGTGACGTTCAGCTCGTCACCACCGCCGCCGAGGCCATTGTTGCGGAATTTCTTCTCCGCATAGAGCATCCACAAGCCACCGAAGAACAGCGTAAATGCAACAACGACAGGTGTGAACAGATGCTCGTCCGACCAATCATTAAGCAAAATGCCGAACACGCCGCCGGGAATGCAGGCGATCGCCAGCATAAGCCAAAACCGGAATCCGGATTTCTCAAATCCGACTTTCTGCGGGAAAAAGTTGACCAGCGTGTCCTTGATTTTTCCCCAATACAGTACGATTACGGCTAAAATTGCTCCAAGCTGAATTACGTACGTATACATCTCGACATAAGATGGCGTCGTACCGGTAAAGCCCAAGAAATTCTCAAAGATAACGAGGTGACCGGTGGATGACACCGGCAAAAATTCAGTTATCCCTTCCACAATCCCCAAAATAATCGATTTCAGGATCGAAAAAAACGTCTCCATACCAACAAGCTCTCCTTTTCCAATCAAACTTACTATGATTTTGCCCTTTATAACTTTAACAGTTCAGCATAAGTTAAATCAACCCATGGTCCCGTCCTCTATCACCCTGAGGAGGTTCTCCAGCTATTTTATTTGAACATGCCCCATTATATAACGTCAGCTAAGCGGTTGAATTGCTTTTTTAACATTTCGGTATTCATCGCCCCTTGAAAGACCTGCTGAATTACGCCTTCATCGTCAATAATATAGGTGGTTGGATAAGCGACAATCCGGAATGTATCCATGGCATCTCCCTTCGAATCAAGCAATACCGGGAAAGAGAGTTCCTGCTCTTCTACAAAACTTTGCGCGGCGTCAGCACTTTTCTCCGTGGATGTTAGATTAATGCCGAGCACCACGACATTCTTATCGACATACTCCTCATAAAATCGCTGCATATGTGGCATTTCCACCCGGCAGGGCGGGCACCAGGAGGCCCAAAAGTTCAAGACCACCATCTTCCCCTTAAAATCCGACAATGACACCGGGGTACCGTCCAGGCCGTTAAGCGTAAAGTCCGGGGCTTGTTCTCCCTTATGGATACCAATAACGGCTCCACTCTCCTGACCCGTTTGCGATTCGCTTCCGTTAGCGTTAGTTCTATTATTCATATAATCATAAGCGCTGTAAGCGACAAGTCCCAACAGAATAAGGAGGACCATCCAGTTCTTTTTCATGATTTTTATTTCCCCTTCTAAATGAGATCGGCTGATCTATTCGCGCTTATGGCTTCCCCAGAAGAGAAGACCTGCTGCAAGCAGTAAAAAAACGACCTGGAGTTTACTAAACGCAAGCACCCAAATGACCCGTTCCTGATCAAAAAATAGAAACACGATGTTCCCGATCAAGAACCAGAGTGCAGCAAAGCGAATTCTTGTCTCTGGCTTTTCACTTTTTGAGACAAACATTTGTAAGAGAAGTATCGCAGTCCAGCAG
>DJTQ01000393.1 GCA_002439285.1 Paenibacillaceae bacterium UBA6304 | reverse complement strand
GTAATGCGATGACAGGGACAAGTAAGCAATGTTCTATTTCCTGCAGAAAGCCGGTGGTTGATGCGAACCGGAGGATAGACCTTGACGAATGGACCCTTGAGCACCGTGCAGAACCGGAAGGAATTTACCTTGCGCAGTATGCCGGTCGTCTGATTCCACGTTACGGAAGATAAGGTCGGGAACCTGATCGAGATTTCTCTCGCGCAGTCATTTCCTCCCGGCAAATAAGGGTGGCACCACGGTCTCACGTCCCTTGCGGATGTGAGGCCTTTTTGTTTTTTCAAACCCTGACCTTACACTATATTTCTTGGAGGTTGTTTTAAATGAAAAGAGTACTTTCCGGCATCCAGCCTAGCGGTAAAATTACGTTAGGTAACTATATCGGAGCCTTAAAAAATTTCGTGACCCTGCAAGATGATTATACTTGCAACTTTATGGTCGTTGATCTGCACGCGATCACAGTAGCTCAAGATCCTGCCGATTTGCGCGAGCAGTCGGAAGCGGTAGCCGCATTGTTCGTAGCGGCGGGAATCGATCCGAATAAAGCGAATGTGTACATGCAGTCTCATGTGCGCCAACATTCCCAGCTCGGCTGGATTCTGACTACCCTGACCTCGATGGGCGAGCTTGAGCGGATGACCCAGTTCAAGGACAAGGCGGCAGGCAAGGAATCCGTCGGCGCCGGTCTGTTTGTGTATCCTGCTCTGATGGCTGCCGATATTTTGATCTATAATGCGGACTTGGTCCCTGTAGGAGAAGACCAGAAGCAGCATTTGGAATTGACCCGCGATTTGGCCGGCCGGTTTAATCATCGCTTCGGTGAATACTTCACGATCCCTGAGCCTTATATTCCAAAGGTGGGGGCACGGATCATGTCGCTGGACGACGCGTCTAATAAAATGAGCAAGAGCAATCCGAATGCGGGAAGCGCAATTTACCTGCTGGATTCGCCGGACGATATCCGTAAGAAAATCAGCCGGGCGACGACCGATTCCGGCCGGGAAGTAAAGTTTGATCCCGCTAACAAACCGGAGGTCAGCAACCTGATCACCATTTACAGCCAATGCTCCGGACTGTCGGTTGCTGAAGTGGAGCAACGGTACGAAGGACAAATGTACGGCCCCTTCAAAAAAGATTTGGCCGAAGTCGTGGTCGGAACGCTGGAGCCGATTCAGCAGCGCTACCGGGATATCCGGGCATCTGGAGAAATTCGCAACATTCTTCGCCAAGGTGCGGAAAGAGCTTCGGAAATGGCGGAGAAGACCCTGCGCGATGTACAGAATCTAATGGGTTTCTTGCCGGAATAAGTATAAAATTGCAAGTGTAACGGAAAGCAGAAATAAAGGCAAACAGAGAATCCGGACATAAAATATGTCCGGATTTTTTGGTTATATAAACTGATAGTAAAGATGTAGCAAGGGAGTAAAATGATTCCGAAGAAATGATTCTATAAGATCTGAAATCTGGAACCAACAGCGATCGCAGGAACATTTTATGTACTTGCCCCATATTTATTCCCTCAATTCAGTTTATATCGTCCGATTTAATTCACCGAATTGTCATAATAATCGCCAATGATCAAATGATTGTCAAACACTTTCGCATTTTGATATGATAAAGTTTATATCAAGGGCTGAAATTCATTGAAATTTTTGTGGATTTTATATAGATATAGCACCTCTATTCCATAAAACTAGGAGGCACAATCACAAGTGGATAAACAATTCAGTTACCATGCTCCGGCGGAGTCGGCGACGCTGTCCTCTGTAAGACCTTCGCCACCGGGAGAAACGGCAACTTGGAAAGATTTTGTTGCTTTGACGAAGCCGGGAATTCTGCGCTCTAACTTGATTGCAGCGTTTGCCGGATTTTGGCTGGCTTCCCATTGGGATCTTCAATACGGCAAGCTCATTTTAACTTTAATCGGGACCATGTTGGTTATGGCGTCTTCCTGTGTATTTAACAATTATTTTGACCGGGATCTGGACACGAAGATGGCCCGCACAAAGAACCGGGCGCTGCCGATAGGCAAGCTTACGCCGAAAACCGTCCTCTGGTATGCCGTTATTCTGGGCGTTATAGGTTTAGCCGCACTGTTTTCTTTTTCAGGACCGTTAGCGGGGGCCTTCGGCGTTGTCGGTATGTTTGTTTACGTCGTTGTCTACACGCTCTGGCTGAAACGCACTTCCACCTGGAGTACGTCGGTCGGTGCAATTTCGGGAGCGATGCCGCCATTAATCGGGTACGTCGCTGTTTCGGGGAAACTTGATTTGGGGGCTTGGCTCATCTTCGCCATGCTGTTTCTGTGGCAGCCTCCTCATTTCTGGGCGCTCGGCATTCGTCGCGTCGAGGAATATCGTGCTGCGGGCTTTCCGCTACTGCCAGTAGTCAAGGGCATTCCAAGAACAAAGATACAAATGATTCCGTATATCGTACTGCTGATTCCGATTCCGATATTAATGTACGTTTACAACTATACGGGGATCTGGTTCCTTATTATCGGTGAGATTCTGTCGGTAGCTTGGCTCTTTATGGCGCTTAAAGGATTTCGTTCGAATGACAATGACGGTTGGGCCAAAAAAGTATTCCTATTCTCTGTCAATTACTTGACGATCGCTTTGATCGTGATGATTTTGGATACGGTCTGGTTGTAATGGAGGAGAGCTTATGACCCTTTTGAAAAAGTACAAATGGACTTGGATATTGCTGGCGATTTGTGTCGTGCTGGCGGGGTATCTTCTTTGGGATTCTTTTGCCAAGCCGAAGCTGCCGGTCATTCGTCCGGTGGAGAGCTTCAGCATGGAGAATGTGGACGGTAAGACCGTCACCTTGGAGGAGACGAACGGGAAAGTAAGACTGTTCTACTTCTTTTTCTCCAATTGCCCGGACGTATGCCCGGTGACGACGTTCCGGTTAAGCCAGGTGCAGGATGTACTGAAAGAGAAGGGGTTGTATGCCAAAGACGCCTCCATCATCTCAATTTCTTTTGATCCCGAGAGGGATACCCGTGAGAAGATCAAGGCATTCGGAGATAAATTCAAAGCCGATTATTCGGGCTGGTATTTCTTGCGGGGAGATCAGCAAAAAACGATAGATTTGGCGATGAACTCGTTTAAAATTCTGATTAACAAGGACCAAGAAGGCAATTTCGTTCACATGGATTTGATCGGCTTGGTCGATCGGGACGGAAACCTGCGGGAAATCTACCGACCGGAAACGACGGCCGCCGAAATTGCGCAGGGAGTAGCCGACCTGGCTAAGGAATAGGCGAATATAGCTTTAAAGGTTTGCTCAATAGGGGCTGGCCGGGGGATAAAGAATAAATTCCTCTAGGCCGGCCTTTTCCAATTGTGCGATGACGTATTCGTCGGGAGTGCCCTCTACGCCGGCATAACCGCGTCGGGTATAAATTTGCTCCGCGTCCGGAAAGGCATCCCTTAGCACGCCGCGGATTCTTTTGCCGGAAGGATCGTTATCCAGGAACAGATAGAGCTCGTCCTCTTTTACCTGCTTACGAAGGGACTCTAACTTTAGCGAGTTGAGCGTCCCGAAAGTACAATGAATTCTTACTTCCTCATTCAGAAGCCGCTTCAATTTGCTACGGTCGTTTTTGCCCTCTACGATGATACTGATCGACAACTGAATCACCGGCCTTCCAGGTACTTAAGTTTTTGCTTTTTGTATATATAGATACACCTACTTAGTTTATACCCGGTGTGGATTATCATGCAAAACAAAAGAGCCGCCTACGCAGCCGGAGACGACGTTAGACAGCTCTATGCTCTGTTTTTAGCAGTGGAAGAAAGGAGCGCTGAGAATAATGACAAGCAAAATGTACAGAACGAGGATTGCTCCTGTCGAAGTCCATACGCCTCCTACCATCGGTCCTGGTCCGCCGCAGCAAGGATCAACGTGGCCCATAGGTTCACCCCACTTTCAATTGGGTCGGTTACTACGCCATATACTATGTGATACGATGGCCTGTGCCCTGTGCGGGAGCCTAAAAGTAAAAAATAGTCCGGGCTTGAGCTTGGCTGTAAACGACTAGGTGCCTACTGTAGCTGGGGGAGCCGGTGTTTCCCGGTGTTTCCGGGGCGGAGTAAACAGTAGCACGACCATCAGCAGGAGAAAGGCGAAAAAATACGGCGAATGCGATTCATGAAGCATGCCCGCCGTGATCGGTCCGATGAACGAGCCGATGGACATGGCAATGGATTGAAGCGAAAATACGGTGCCCATCCGCTTACCGCCACTAAGGTCGATGAACATGGAGGCGATGGCGGGGAAGGTAATTCCCTTAGCCATTCCCAGAGCAAAGAGCGAAACGGAGAGCGGAATGAAGTCTAAGGCCGCCAAGGCGAAAAAAGACAGGGCGATGCCCAAAATGCCCAACAGTGCCCGGTTATACGCGCTGTAACGACTTAGGAATAACATCGACAAAGTGGCCAGTGCTCCCAGGCTGATGATTGAAAAATACAGGCCGGTATGCAAAATGCCCTCCGCGCCTCCAGCTTGTAGCGGAAGTTCGAAGAACAGTATCCCTTGGGAACAGGATACGGCCAAGGGAAGCAAGTAATAGCGTAATGGGATGATGTTGATTTTGACCGGGACATGCGGTGTCTTTAAAGAGGGCACCGGCTTTGCCTTCTTCGGCTCGTGAATCGTAAAGATGGCGATGATGCCTGTGGCGATTAAGAGCCAGCCCAAGGATTGGAAGGTGAGCGAGTAACCGGTCTGCGCGACCAGAAACGCACCGGCGGCCGGTGAAATCACCGACGCGAGCGTATGCACGACCCCATGACCGGCCATTAATTTTCCCTGCTGGACCGGGTTCGAGGATAGGGAAGCTAGCATCGCAAGACACGCCGGAGACAAAAAGGCGAGCACGAAACCGCTGATCGAGCGGAGTGCCAGAAGTTGCCACGGCTCAGTGACATGAGCTTGCAACAACAGAATACAGCCCGCGCCGATCAGGCTGAAGATCATGTAACCCCGGCTGCCGTGCCGGTCTACGCCTTGACCCGCCAGAAGATTGCCCGGCAAGTGAGTCAGGGCATAAATGCCCATCATCCAACCGATAAAAGTCGGGGCTGCGCCAAGCGACAGAGCGAAAGGCGTCAGGATGGGATACTGGGCGTGCAGATCGAAAAATGCGAGAAACATAAAGAAATAGAGCCAAAATGCGATTTTCATTCCTTGTGCCTCCCCTGGAAAGTTCTTATGCTCTACTTGTACGTTTCAAGGGACGAACTTATTACCGGATTGAGGGATTGACCCTATTTCCTGGTTTTTACGGAAAAACGGGGTTAGGCTGACACTGGGCTGGGCCATCATGTATAATGTATAAAGCATGCAGGCATGCGTATGTTTGAGACGTGCAAGCCTGATGGGATATTAAAGAACTTGGGAGCGTGGGTCATGTTGGATTTGGATTTGCAGGTTTGGTCAGAATTTCTGAAACAGAACTGGCTGGTCATTGTCATTGCGCTGGTCGTGCTGTTCCTGGTACTGAATTTTGTGAAAACCGTCATCAAGTGGGCGCTTGTTCTGGTAATTGCCGCGTGCGTGATCATTTATAGCGGAATTTCCCTTAAGGATATCGGAGATGCCGTGTCGACGGTGAAGGAACAGGGCATCGATAAGGTTGCCGAGATTAGCAAGAATGAAGCGATGAACATGATGAAGAAGGAAGCAGCCGAAGCTAAAATGGCGAAAAATCCGGATGGTTCGTATTCCATTACAACTCCGAATCTGGAGGTGACCGGCACGGAAGGTGCGGACAAAGTGAAAGTCAGTTTCCGCGGTGTTTCACTAGGAGAATGGAAGGTAAGCGATACGCTGGAGGCTTTTATCCAAGAAGCAAAACGAAATTCACAATAGTATCCACTTAATAAAAAGGAAACAGGACATCCAGAATGGAGGCTGACGATGACGGAGAGTTGGTTGCATAACTTGGGAAACTTCAATCTGGTATCAGCCTTGTTGTTGTTCATCCTGCTGTTCTCGATCTTGCAAGGTCTACTTCGCGGCGCCTCGCGCAGTGCGGGAAGATTGGTGTCTTTGCTGAGCGGGGGCGTGTTGTCGGTGCTAGGATTACTGGCGTCCATCCCGTTGACGCTTTGGTTATCCCCGCTGGTTCAGAGTTGGTTATCCGATGTGGCACCCCCGGAGCGGGACCTGTCCCAATGGGAGCAGATTTATTATACCTTGCTTACGGCGGTGCGCGATTTTCCGTTGATGCGGTTTGCGGTATTGTTCATACTTGGCTATTGGCTGATTCGTACGGTGCTTGGCCTCGTATCGGCCTTTGCTTTTGGCGGAAGTTCTTGGCTAGGGCGCCTGGTATTCGGGGGAGAACGCCCCGCTTCGCTGCTTAGCCGATTGGCCGGGGCGGGAATTGGTGCAGTCATCGGGGCGGCCAGATGCCTGCTCATTATCGCCGTCCTATTTATTTCGGTGACCTTATTTCCGGATAGCGGATTCAGCCGCTACGTTGAAGCTTCTCCTGTTTATCAACAAGGAGCGCGCACTGTGATTGAGCCGTTGTCCGGCAATTTGATCAAAGAGAAGCTACCGGTGTTTACCCGCGGAGTAGAAGAAGAGCTTAACGGAATTTTACAGCGCAGATACGAAGTAATCGATGCGGATATTCCGCAGGATCTCGGACAGGCCGCGGCCAAAATCACCGCAGGGGCCCATAGCGACGAAGAAAAGGCGCGCCTTCTCTATGGTTGGGTCGGATCAAGGGTAACTTACGATTACGACAAGGTCGAAGATTACGAGAAAAATGGAAATTGGCGCGAGCAGACACCGCAAATGACGTATGATTCCAAGCGAGGCGTATGTATCGACTACTCCCGCCTTTATGCGGTGATGGCCCGTTCTCAGGGGTTGCAGGTCAAGGTGGTGACCGGACTCGGCTACGATGGCCGGGGAGGTTACGGACCGCATGCTTGGAACGAGGTCTATTTATCCGAAAAGGAGCAATGGATACCGCTCGACTCGACTTGGGCCGGGAGCGGCGACTGGTTCAATCCTCCCGCTTTCAATGAGACGCATATCCCCGATAAGATCGTATAGCACCTTATCGAAATAACTCCAGCTATTTCCTGTGAAGAGCCGAGAAATAGCTGGAGTTTTTATGAATAAAAAACTGGGAACCGCTGTAACTTCGCCATGGCCATTTTCGTTATGTTAATATATAAGTGCGTGTAACAACCTCTATAAGGAATGAATCAATTGGAATAAGGAGAAACGGAAATGAAAAGTGTATATTCCGACGATCCGCGCGAAAAAGAAGCCGCGATGCAGCGTCATTTTAATATCCGCCTGAATATGTTCTTTTTCAGCGCATTTGCAATTTTTACGGTGATTATCGTCCGTCTTGCGATACTCCAGTTTGTAGAAGGGCCGAGCCTGTCAAAGCAGGAGACTGCAATGAGGGTAAAGGATGTGCCCTTATCTCCGATCCGGGGAACCATTTATGCGGATAAAGGAGAAAAGCTGGCTTACTCTACACCGGTACAGTCGCTGTATATCACCCTGCAGAAGGATTACAGCACCACTACCGACCGGGGGAAGGAGAATCGTCCGGAAGCGTTGGCCTTGGCCGACAAGTTGAAGGAAGTGTTCGATAAATACGGTGATCCGAACGCCGAGAAAATGTCCAAGGATGACGTCATTAAGGCAATGGATCTGGACTATCGGCAAAGCGGCGGCTTTAGCGCCCGTAGAATCAAGCTCGGCCTGACGAAAGAGGAGATGGCTTATTTCCTCGAGCGCAAGGATCAGTTTCCGGGCATCGAGGTCGTAGAGGAAAGTATTCGTCACTATGATAAAGATACGGTGGCGGTGCAAACGATCGGGTACATGAAAAAGTTCTCCAATGCGTCGACTACCAAGGCGTCTGATCTCAAGTATTATAGTGATATTCGGGGACAAAAAGAAACGGAACCGTCACTCCAATACACAGAAACAGAGCTCGTTGGTTACGACGGGTTGGAACTCTTTTATCAAGAAGAACTTCGTGGCAAGAATGGTTTCAAAAGCGTGCCGATAGATCCGAGGAATATGGCGACAGGCATCGCTGAGGTGACTCCGCCGGTCA
>DJTQ01000396.1 GCA_002439285.1 Paenibacillaceae bacterium UBA6304 | reverse complement strand
TAGCAAACCCAAACTGGATGCTTACCTAAAATGGATCAACGACTACCAGCTTTCAGCCGCACCCGATGAGAAATTGAAAGGTATTCATGTCGATATCGAACCGTACCTGATTCCGGAATGGAAGACCGATTGGACTTCATTGGTCGGTCAATGGCAGGAAAATATCGACTATCTTGTAGAACAGGCAAAAGCAGCAGATTTGCCGCTTTCGGCCGCATTGCCCTTCTGGCTGGACAACGACAATTACAAAGTTCCCGGCAGCGAGCAAACTTTAAGTTCCTGGATGATCTCCCGCTTCCAATCCGTCACGCTGATGTCCTATCGGGACAATGCCAAAGCGATCTATGATACGGCCAAGAATGAGCTTGCCGAAGGAGAAATGCTGAATAAAACGGTATTTACCGGAGTGGAAACGAAGCCCTCTTCCGAAGGCAACTTCATTACCTTCTTTGAGGAAGGTAGCGGAGTATTGGATGAACAGATGTTAGAGCTTGAGGCGTTAGCTTCCGTCCACCCTTCCTTTGGCGGAATAGCCGTGCACGACTTGGTTGGATGGATGGATTTGGTCTCTCGGAACAAACCGACAAATTAAACAAGCAGACCCCGGTCAAAATCTCTTTAGAACGGAGATGACCGGGGTTTGTGCATTTATTTGAGACTTTGCCAGTAAGTCATTCAGGTGCTTTATAGCCAAGGTGTATTTAAGGTCATTAAACGGTTATTGCCCGATGAAAAATATTGCGGATACAATAAAAATTGTAAACGTTTACAATTTTTCGAACGGAAGCGAGGGGTTCTTATGCCGGATCAGCAACAAAAGCAAGCCTTTATTAAAAAAGTAGCGGACTCATTGGTTTTCAAAGGGTTGACGGCTTCTCTATGCTTTTGCTTCTTATTTATCCTATTGGCTTATATCCCCTACGCTCACGCCGAGTCCATGCTGACCATTGATTCTCCGACGGACGGCGAACAGGTTCCCCCGGGGTGGCTTAGAGTTACAGGGGGATTTAATGAAACCTATGACATCAAATTGATTGTCAACGGTAGTGAGCAGCTTAATACCGTCAGAGAAGATTTCTACGGACCCGAGAGCGGAACTTGGTATGCAGACCTCGATACAACCAAGTATGACGGCAGCATTTCATTGATTGCTAAGGGTGTACAAAGTTCAACTCGATACGGAATCTCCACGGTCACGACATCCGTCTATGTTGATAACCCCCAAGCCAACCTTCCTGTCGTAGAAATCACAAATCCTGGAGACGGCGAAACGGTTCATGGCTCAGTCCCCGTAAAGATCATCGTCAAGGCCAAAAACCAGGTGGAACAGGTCGAGGTTCGCGTCAATGGCGGACCATGGATGAAGGCTAAACGAACCGGAAATCATTATCAATTCAAATGGGATGCAAAAAGACTGGAGGCGCGGACTTCAAGTCTGGAGGCACGGGCGATTGACGAGTTCGGCAATATCGGCCGGAGCACCACCGTGTATGCCCATACCGGAAATTGGGCTCCTGAAGCGGTCACACTTCAAGAGCAGGACCGGGCCATGTGGATTTGGGAAAAGGCCGCTTACAATCTCTTTTTGAACCCGGGGTCCAAATCAGCCCTAAAAGCGCTTGCCGATGATACCGAAACCTTCGGCTCCGATCCCATCACCACATTCTATATCGGCGTGTTCCCATACGAAGGTGTGGATATTCTCGAAGAGCAACCCGAGGCGGTCCGGGAATTTGTGAAATGGGCGCATAACAACGGCTATCAGGTCCATGCCTGTATTGCCGGAGGGACTGTGCCGCCCTATTACGGCGCCCTTACCCCTTATCACGGCTATGCGATCCGGGAAATGGAGAAAGTCATTAACTACAACCTTTCTTCCTCCGCAGAAGAGCAGTTTGATGGCGTGAACGTCGATATCGAGCCGTATATTTTGCCGGAGTTCAGAGCTGACAAACCGGCTGTACAGCTTCAATATCTGGATGTGTTGCAAAAAATGATTCAGCGCAGAGACACGGCCGGCATTAATCTTCCTTTCGGTCCAGCCATTCCGAGATGGTTTGACAGCAGCGACGCCGCACAAGACATTACCTGGAACGGTCAGACCAAGTGGCTGTCGGAGCATGTGCAGGATATCAGCGACTATATTTCCATTATGGATTACCGGGACACCGCGGAGGGCGGTCCGGGAATTATCCCTCAAGCCCTGGCCGAGCTTGACTATGCGAATGCTATCGGTAAACCGAATTCGGTCATCGTGGGTGTAGAAACGCTGGATATCGCTAATAGCGGGGACCCGGAAACGATCACGTTCCGGGAGGAAGGCCGGTCTTACATGGAGAATGAGCTGGATAAAGTTTATGCCGCCTTTTCCGGTAATCCCGCCTTTGGCGGCATGGCTATGCACCATTATGACTCGATCCGCTGGCTTCCTTCCGCCTGGGGACCTGGAGGATTCAAATGGACGGTGAGCCCGCCCGACACGACTCCTCCTAGCGGAGTAAGCAGCGAACCGCAAGCGGTAACGTTCGATTACAGTACCATTGAGTTATCCTACGGCAGGGCGACCGACGATTCCGATATCGAGGAATATATGATTTACCGCGGCACGGAACCGGGCTTTGTTGCAGACGACTCCAGCCTAGGTGGAACTTCGCGCAATCTGACATACCGCGATACCGGGCTGCTTCCGAATACCACTTATTATTACAAGGTGGCTGCAGTCGATATCAGCGGGAATATCGGCCCCGTCTCCAGTGAAGCTTCCGCCGTGACCGGAAGCACGACACTTCGCCCCATGATCATTGGGGACATGAACATCGTATTTGACGGCACGCGCGGCAAAGTAACCCTTCAGGTCATCGATCTGGAGACCGGCGAAGGGATTACTTCCGACGTTCATGGCCGGTTTACCTTCAACGGCGGAAAATATGTGGATCTGACTACGGATGCTTTCGGATCCACCACCGCTACATCTGAAGCGCTACCGAAGGCAGCCGGTCTTGTCGGCTTCTGGCCGCAGCGGATCGCCGCACCGGGGTATTATTGGGCTTCCGCCTATGACCGCCCGCATATCGTGACCGTATCCTGGCCAGAAAACTGATCGCGGTCGTTCCAAATTCGTCCTGAACTCCACCCAATACAACAATACGATAGGGACTGTCTCCTTGGTCATTAGACCCTTAGGTAGTCCCTGTTTCTTTTTCCTACTCTAACTAAATACGGTTTAAATAAAGCCGGAGTAAGTAAGCACGTTCGCAGGTTCGCACGTTCTTAATCAAGCCCGCGAGGGCGCCAGGATCGTACCGCTCTGACCATATCCGCCGCATTCTGGGTCATGATATCGTACCGCTTCTCACGGACAAGCGGTGGGTTCACCAGACATCCGCCCAAGCCGACAGCCGTAGCCCCCGCTTCCAGAAAGCTGTGAATGTTATCGAGACGTACCCCACCCGTCGCAATCAGCGGGATGCGGTCCAGCGGGGCTGTGATCTCCTTTATATAGCCGACTCCAAGGGTTCCCATGGGAAACACCTTCACCGCAGTTGCTCCCGCCTTCCAAGCCTTCACGATCTCGGTCGGCGTCATCGCCCCGGGAAATACGGCAATCCCCCGTTCGAGCGCATAAGCCACAACCGCTTCATCCAGATTCGGAGAAACCAGATATTCCGCTCCTGCCTGGGCCGCTTCTTTCGCTCCTTCCAGATCCAACACCGTTCCCGCTCCAATCTTCATCCGGTCTCCGAATTTCTCCCTCCAGTCCGAGATCATCTCGAGTGCGCCTTCCGTATTCAACGTCACTTCAGCAAACACAATGCCGCCCAAGCTAAGTGCTTCGGCTATTGCATCGCCCTGCTCCTTTGGTACCCCTCGCAATATGGCGATGATTTTCTCCGCTTTCAGGCGGTCCAACAAGGAAGCTGTCATCCTGTTCCTCCTTCATATGTATTTAAGCTCACCTATATAATAACTTATGAACAATGACTTAGGGAGCCTGTCCCGATATAATAAAAGGGTAGCACACCATTTCCCATAGGAGTGATATTTATGAAACTGACGTATCTGGGGCATTCCTCCGTACTTATTGATACCGGCGAATACACACTGATCATCGATCCCTTTTTGACGGGAAATCCTGTTGCCGCTGCCAAAGCCGACGACATCAAAGCGGATTATGTGCTTCTGACTCACGGACATTCCGACCATATCGGCGATACAGAGGCCATCGCCAGGGCTACCGGCGCTACGATCGTCGGGATCGTGGAATTGGCCGATTTTTTTACAGGCAAAGGATTAACAACTGTGGGTATGAATCTTGGTGGATCCTTCATGTTCCCTTTCGGCAAATTAACCTTTACTCCTGCTCTTCACAGTTCATCTGTTCAAGTTGACGGGACCAATGTTTATCTTGGCGTTGCTGCCGGAATTTTGCTCGATCTCGGCGGATTCATTCTTTACCATGCCGGGGATACCGCTTTATTCAGCGACTTGAAATTAATTGGGGACCGGCGTCCGATTGATCTCGCATTCCTCCCGATCGGCGATTATTTCACTATGGGTCCGGAAGATGCG
>DJTQ01000137.1 GCA_002439285.1 Paenibacillaceae bacterium UBA6304 | reverse complement strand
TCGCTTCCGGAAAGAGCTGCTGGATGCCTGAAGCAATTAAGCCTTCGACCGTCACGCCGGGCAAAATCATGTTCGGCGGGAGTAAACGAGTCACGATTCCTTCCCCGCCCTCGAAGTATCCTTCACGGTACCCGGCTTCGTAAGCATCCCGGAGCGAAGACTCCAGCAGACTCGCGGAACGCTCCTGCTCTTCCCCCTCTGCGGTGCGTTTTACTAATGAGGATTTCCCCGATTCTGAATCCGGGTTGAGATCAAGCCTTTTTCTATGCAGATTCGAAGAACCGATTTTCTCCCGGTATAACCGGGCGGACCGCCTTCCGCCCGAACGTCCCCGGTCACGGTAAACGGACTTTCGCTGTCGGGAGAGTTTCGTAGATAACGGCCTTACCTCTCTTCTTCGCCTGCTCCACTTTTTGACCGGCTTGTTTCTCATTTTTCTACCTCCCGCTGTCAAGGCTTCTTCTCAGGCCCGGCATCCTTCATTTGCTCTGCGGCAGCGTGCAATGATTCAAACGTCCCTGCGTCCGTCCACCACCCTTGCAAGATGTCGTATTCGAGCTTTCCTTCGCCGGCGTAGAGATTATTAACGTCCGTAATCTCGAGTTCGCCCCTGGCGGACGGCCCGGTAACTGCAATGTGCTCAAATACTTTATGATCGTACATGTAGATGCCGGTTACACAGAAATCGGACTTGGGATGCTGCGGTTTTTCTTCAATATATGAAATCAATCCTGAATGATCCGGATCAAATACCGGAACCCCGTATCTCTTGGGATCGTTTACCCTCTTCAGCAGCACCCGGGCCGACCCGGCAGGCTGCGCGGCAAATTTGTCGGCAAAAGGTTTCAGGCTCTCAAGAAAGAGATTATCGCCAAGCAACACTACGAATCGGTCTCCCGGAACGATAAAACCGCGGGCAAGCTCCAGTGCCTCGGCAATCCCTCCGGCATTCTCCTGGATTTTATAGGTCAGCCCGACGCCCAGATCACTCCCGCTCCCTAAAAAGTCGGTGTAAAGTCCGGCGGACTGCTTGCTGATGATCAGCAGGATGTCCGTAATTCCAGCCTCTTTGAGTCTTTCGATCCCGTAGCAGATCATAGGCCATTCGCCGACCGGAAGCAGATGCTTGTTAATCAGCCGGGTTAAAGGTAATAATCTTGTGCCTGTTCCTCCCGCCAATATGACGCCTTTCACGGACTCTCCTCCTTTTGTATGAACTGCCGGGGATCGACTCCCCATTTATCCATAAACCGTTTGCGGTTGTTCTCGATTAAGAGTTCCCACTCCTGCGGCTCCGTTTCCCTGAAGCTCGCGCTGCCCTCGTGATATATAAAAGTATCTTTGCAAATCAGCAGCCTGAATCCTTCCCTGACAGCACGGTAGCAATAATCATCATCTTCATAATGGCCAGGTGAAAAAGTCTCGTCGAGCGGTCCTATTCTCTCGTAAAGGCTTCGCTTAAACAAAAGACAGAAACCGATAAGCCGCTTCACCTCTATCCATTTCGAAACATCGGTAGCGTTAAATGTACACGCAAAGTCCAGCCATTCGTCGTATCCGCTAAGACAGGCTTCAATCTGCTGCTCTCCGCTCGCATAGTTCGTCACCGGGCCGACCGCCCCGATCTCCTCCCCGCTGTGTAAAGCGGTCAGAAGCTGGGAAAGCCAATGAGGAGCAACCCTGCAATCATTGTTGAGCAAGAGTAGTTGCTCCCCGGCGGCGACCGCCAACCCCTTATTGCAAGCTATCGGGAATCCTCTGTTCTCGGGCAAGGAAATCAGGATCAGTCGCTCCCGGCGGCAATATTCCTTCGTCCCGTCGTTCGATCCATTATCCACGACGATGATCTCATAAGGGGTATCCGTATGCGTATGCTCGCGGATCGACTTTACGCAGTTTGACAACAGCTCGAGCCCGTTATAGGTCGGAATGATAATGCTCGTCAATGCCCAGTTACTCATCACCCGTTCCTCACTTTCGCCAGCTGCGAGCGAGAGGGAGTCTCCCAGCTCAGCTTCGCCCCTTTACGGCGTATCGCCTCGTTCAGTGCTTCCAGATGATCGCCCAAAATAAGCAAGAGTACGCTGTTACCCGCCCCGGAATTTCCTTGGCGAAGTCTATTGCGGCTGATCACATCTGCTGAGCAGGGTGCTGCTACCGTAAGCCCCTCCATCATCGCAATAGCCTGCGCCTTCGGCGGCACGGACAGCATATCAGTGCCGATGGTATCTATTGCTCTTCTCGACAAAACATGAGGGACGGCGGTCAGAGAATTGCTTCGCAAATCCGGACGACCGAGCGCCTGATTCAAATACAGCTTGCACCTTGTTACTTCATCCTGCCGGTCATACTGAGGAAGATAGCGGGAAATATCATTCAACACAACATCAGCACCCTCTTCCTGTTCGTACAGAAAAGCGCCAAGTTCTTCGGCGGGCACCTCCATATCACCGTCTACAAACAATATCGAATCGCCCGTCGCCAGAGCGGCTCCGACGGAACGTCCAACGTCGTGACCGAGCCGGTCGGGGAAGTTCGCCAATATAATGTTCTTACGCCATGCCACCCGGGAAAAACTGTTATCCGTGCAGCCGTTCAGAATAACGATAATTTCGCTCAGCGGCAGACGCTCCAGCTCTTCGATCACCTTTCCGAGCGTATCCTCTTCATTGCAGGCGGTAATTACAGCGGACGGCTTGGAAGCCAGCGGTACCGGTACACCGTAAATACTTTCATTCTCCCGGCGTGAAACCGCATAGCCTTTCTGGTAAGCAGAGCACAACGCAAGTGCGTCCGGATATGCCGGCCGGTTCCCTGCCGTATAATCGAGAAACCATTCCGTCAACGAACTTTGAAATCGGCTCCGAGACAGCGGCCCGCTCATTATTCCATGCCATCGCAGCATCTCGGCCCCGGCTTGCGCACCCGCTGTATAAGCGGTTGTCACATCGACCTTCAACAAGGGGGCCGCCGGGGGGCCGGTTCTCTGTACCGGACGACGTCTGCGCCGGGCTTTCCTGACCGAACCGGCCGGATGGAGGAGCGCCCTGCCTGGCCGGTAGGGCCTCTTCCCCCTAAAGATTCCTGATTTAGGACGTCTTTTTCGTATCCTGATCAACGCAGATCTGGTCACCTTATTGTCTCACCTCGCTCTTTCACGAAGCCGCCCAAGATCGGAGAATCCACCGCGGGGACCAAGCCGGTTCATGAGCAGCAGTGCGGCTTCCAAATGATCGCCGAGCACCAACGGGGTCAACAAATCCCCCTGCTTGAGCCGGATTCTTGAGCGGTTCAAGCGTCCGACGTTCACGCCGTGCACGACACGTATCCCGAGTCCTCCTAGAACGGCGGCTGTCTGGGCCAGAGGCGGCTTCTCCAGTGCCTCGTAACCTAACTGAAGTACAGCATGTCTGCTGAGTGCATGCGGCACCGCCGTTAGCGAGGCTCCCTTTAGATCGGGCCTGCCGAGAAAGGAATTCAAGGTATGCTTGGCACTGACGACCGGATGTATTTCCTGGCTCTGAACCGGTCCATCGTAATCGTTCAGAGCCACATCGATCCCCGATAACACCGCAGCGGCAAACGGCCGTAAATCCCTAGCCGGAACAACCATATCCCCGTCGATGAACAACAATACGTCTCCCTTTGCATGTCTGGCACCGACCGCCCGCGGGACATCGTGTCCCAGCGGTTCCTTGTATTCAAGAACAATAGCGCCGAGCCTTCTCGCGAGCCGGGCACTTGCATCCGTACAGCCGTTTGCCACAACAATGATTTCGGTCTTCGGGTGTACTCCGGCAGCTTCCCGGATCACTCCGGCCAGTGTTCGCTGTTCATTCATAACCGGAATGATGACAGATACGACCGGCTTTGGATCGCATTGAAAGAACGCTTTACTCCGCTTTACTCTTTGGCGGGCTGGCCGTCTTTTCCGATTGCGGAGCCGTCTTCTCTTATCCATCAATGTCCATCCTTCCCAGTTACTCATAATGGTCGGAATATAAGATAGCTTATGCGGCGTTTCACCCTATGTAACGGCAAACGTACAGAGTTCCCCCGGTACAAGCCCAATTCAGCAAACAAGCGTAAATGCCGGAGTCCCTTGACTCGAAAGGCATTTACGCTTATCGGTTTAAAAATATGGATACAAAGCGGTCGGCGGTATGTCTCCACCTGAAGCGATTTCGGATCGCCTCCGTTCCGGCCATCCCCATCTTGCGGCGAAGCTCATCATCACTTAGCAGCATAATCATTCCCTCCGCCAGCCTATCGTCAAAATGATCGGACGGAATCAAGAGGCCTGAACGGCCATGCTCCACTACTTCGGGAATACCGCCGGTATCGGAAGCGATGACAGGAATCCCGGAAACCATCGCTTCCACGTTCACAAGCCCGAAAGCCTCCTCTTCGCCCGAAGGAACGGCCACGACGTCCGCCAGATTGTACCAGTCCGCTACGCGGGGATAAGGCGTATACGGCTGAAAAACGACATGTTCCGGCCAAAGAGATGCCAGCTCCTTCAGATGCCGCACGTACTTCGTCTCGCCGGGCCTGTTGTAAAAGGCGCTGCCGACAATAACGAACAGAACGTCAGGGTGGGTCCTGACGACAAGGGGAACCGTCTTAAGCAGAACGTGCACCCCTTTTTCCGGAATCAGCCTGCCGACGAACAAGACGACCTTGCGACCGTTCCATCCATATTCCGTCATTCTCGCCTGGCGAAGACCTTCGCCGGCCGGCGTCCAGCGTGGCATGAAATCTTCAGGGCTTACGCCAAGATGATTCACGTGCACCGGCAGGGGAAGCCCCGGAAAACGGCGCAGCACCTCCCGGCGCAAAAAATCGCTATTTACGACAATTCCATCAAGCTGGCGCAGTCTACTCATCAAATGGGAACCGGAAGAATCACGGCTTCTTATAAAAGTTGTGGAGTGAAGCGTCAATATCACTTTGATACCGGGAAGGTTCTCTTTGATCAGGTAAGCTAGTAGCGGCCGATTATGCACATCGATCGCCTCAGGCTGCCATGATTTGAGATGGGAGAGAATTGACGGATAATAGGCGCTTCCTCCTGCTACCCTGATGCAAGGAACACCGCCGATATTTTCCCGGATATTATCATGTTCGCCTCTCTTGCCGAAAACCTTGATGTCCAGCCGGTCCGAGGCAAGCGGGACGATCTTTTCGATAACCCTTTCGACCGAACTGCTTCTGCCCGAAGGAATGACAAAAGAACCCGGTGTAACGACAGCCACGTTAGTTCGGTTCACGACATCTCCCCTCCTCCGTCCACTCTTTATCTGTAGTTATACGAGGGACCTTTTTCTTTGGTGACTAATAGGAGGTAATTCCAAGAATTATCCCGTCCTCCTCCCATTTTCCCGGTGCTTGAGAACCCGACTTTTTGAACTTGGCTGTAAATCAGGCTGTTAACCACCCCCATCCGTCCATGCTGAACCAGGGCAAACCACATACTGTGAAGAGAATAGAACAGGGCGGGAGCATGACAAAAAACAAATGACATACCGTAAAAAGGAGGGAGCGCCGTGCCACCCGATTATGTCGGTATCCTGTTGAATGCCAAAACACA
>DJTQ01000258.1 GCA_002439285.1 Paenibacillaceae bacterium UBA6304 | reverse complement strand
AAGACGTCCAAAACTACGCATCCAGGGAAATCAGCAGCCTGCGGGCCATGCTCTTGACGGAGGAGGGAGCTTACGACTCATTAAGAGAAGTCATTTCCGGGTTGGATCACTCCGTTCAACAAATGGGTGAAATTACCCGACGCCAAAATACGAAGGATATACTGCAGAAGATCATTCCCCTGAATAAGGAATTTAGCAATAAGGTTGAACAGGTTGCAGAATTGCTAAGGACCCGACCTGAAGAGGCGTCAAGAATGGCTGTGGAAGAAGCTATGCCATTGGCACGGAGCATCAGAGATCATGTGGAGGAATTAGTGTCCGATCAGCAACAACACATGCAAGAAAGCAGTGAAGCGAATTCGAAAATGGTACAATCCCTTAATCTCATGGTTATCATTATAAACCTGTCGGCGCTTCTATTGGCCATAGCAATCAGCGCACTGGTTGCACGTATGATCTCCAGGCCGATGTCGGTGATCGCGTCTGTGGCGAAGTCGATCGCTGGAGGAGATTTGAATGTAGCTGATATTTCTATCAAAAATAGAGATGAAATCGGCAGTTTGGCAGAATCCTTTAATTTAATGAAAAAAAACCTGCACGACCTGATCAGCCAAATCGGCTGGAACAGCACCCAGGTTGCTGCCACCTCGGAGCAGCTTTCCGCCAGTGCGGAAGAGAGCAGCAAGGCAACGGAACAAATTTCAAATGCAATTCAGGAAGTTGCGGCTGGTGCGGAGAAACAAATGAAGTTATCCGGTGAATCCGCCCATGACGTCGTTCAGATTCATGACCGGATGAATCAGGCAGCATCGATCCTTCATGAGATGGCGAGTTATATGGAATCGACCAATAACAAGGCAATGTCCGGGAATCAAATCGCATTGAACACCGTTAAACAGATGAATGCGGCCCAGGTTTCGGTAGGTGTGACAGTAGAAGTAGTCCATGATCTGAACCGGAGATTGCAGGAAATCGATCAAATCGTCAACCTGATGACGGATATCGCAAGACAGACAAACTTGCTTGCACTCAATGCGGGAATTGAAGCAGCCCGGGCGGGAGAGCATGGCGGAGGTTTCGGGGTTGTGGCAAAAGAGGTACGGAACTTAGCGGCCCATTCCAATGATGCAGCAGATCAAATCAAAACACTGATTCAGGAAGTGCAAGCAAAATCAGAACAAGCGGTCCGGGCAATGAACGAAGGGGTATCCGTCTTGGATGATGGGATTCAACTGGTACATCATACTGGAGATACATTTCAAGAGATAGCGACTTCGGTGGAACAGTTGACGAAGGGATCCCGAAAGGTATCGGAGATGTTTGAACAGGTGACGCAAAGAGCGGTAATCATGTCGGAATCGATTGAGCATACGGCACTCATTTCCCGTCAATCTGCCTCGAACACGCAAAACGTCGCGGCTTCGGCGGAAGAACAAAACGCTTCTATAGAAGAGGTATCCGCCGCGGCAGAATCATTAAGCAGCATGGCTATTGAACTGCAGACAATCATTAAAAAATTCTCATTATGATCCAGTTATACGAATAACAACAAATGCAGCCCGGGGGGCTGCATTTGTTGTATGGAAATAATAAACCTCACTTCAGATCAGCGCGATTGCCAATAGGGTGAACAGGCTGAGCGTCAAAATATCGTTTCCGTACCAGCCGGCACCGCCGTACGGACCGCCTGGGTAAAAGGCGGACGTCTGTACATTCCCGCCACGCTCGGGGCGTAAATAGACGTAGTTATGATCGACATCGACTATAGTCCCCATATACTGTTGTCTGTCTACCGTCATGATGCGAACCTTCTTATTCTTTAAGCGCAAACAATTATAATAGGCATCCACTTGGGCTTTCCTCCTCCCTTTTTATAAACTATGAGGAATAGGTTAATGGAGTCACGGCGGAGGGCTATTTATTAAACTTTATATAGTCTGATTCAGAACGGTTGATTGCCGGTTTAATTAATACTAATTGGATTGGAGATGATACTACCATGGCGAAATTGTTAATGGCCATCACGAAGTCCAGGCAAGACGCTGCCTTGGTCATTGAGGATTTAAAGCAGGCAGGGGTCAAAAAAGGGCATATTTCTGTCGTGTCAAAAACGGAAGAAAAACTTGGAAAGATCAGTCAGGATACCGGACTGCCGAAGCCGAAGCGTGGTGACGGGAATCATGCTTTGTTCCATCCGCTGATCGAAGTGGCTGCCATTCTTGAAGAGGAGCCGGCAAATGTGGCCGTGATCGGGCCTGCAGCGAAGTTGTTGGCAGGAGCGGAGATTGGTAAGGGCAGCGACGATTTCATCGTCGGGCTGGTGGGAGTGGGCATTCCGGAGAAGGATGCAAAAGAAGTGGAGCGGGTCTTGCTTGAAGGGGCTTTTGTGGTTTTTATTGAATGCGAGGATGAGCAAGCCGAAAAGCTAGGCGAAGTTATAGCTTCGCGCGAAGATGTCAGGTCTTTTCCGGCGGAGTCGTAAATTAATCTATTTTTCAGGTTTCCGTAATGTTGTATTAAGGAATCATTGATACATTTAATATACTCCCTCTTCATTAATATAGATGCAGAAAAGCAACCATCCCAGCCAGAGGGATGGTTGCTTTATTAGGTTGATGAAAATTACTTCAAGTCTTCGATCGAATTGACATCGACATAGGCAGGGACGACCATTCCGGTCTTAACGCCGGTCATGTTCGGACCGAGATCCTCAAGCTTATCGCCGTACTCTGTCCAATAGTCGGCATGCGTCAATGGCAGCCATGCGGCAGGAGAGGCATCGACATCGCCGCTGGCAACGCCGGTCCACATTGGTCCCGCTTCGACCTGAAGCGCGGTGACGTCATAACCAAGCTTGCTTTCCATTACGTACTCCAGCAGGTTGGTGCTGGCAATTTCCGAATCCCATGCAACATAACTTAGCTTGAATTTGTCGCCGCTAACGGGTTTCAAGTCCTTCGTCCAAGTGTCCACGCGGTCGCTATGACTGTCAGCCCATGCTTTTGCAGCGTCCATCGGATCTTGTCCTTCCTGGATGGCAGTCATGATCTCACCCATCTCATCGGAAGTCCATTCAAACCGGTCAAGGAATTCATAAGCTACTGGCTGGTCTTCTTTTAGACCTTTGCGTACAACGGTATGAATTTCCTCGGCTTCCCCGTACACTTTTTTCGGGTCCTCGAGATATTTCAGATCGTATTTCGAGAACATCCAGTGCGGAGTCCAGCCGGTAATGATGATCGGCTTTTTAGCTTTTACGGATTTGTCGAGCATGGCGGTCATTGCCGCTCCCGAGCCTTCAACCAGCTTCCAGTCGCTAAGATCATACTGTTCCAACGCATCTGCGGTAGCTTTCATGATTCCGGCCCCGGGATCAATTCCGATAATTTCATGTTTAACTTGGTTCCCGAACGATTCCGCTGTTCCGGTTTGCCCGTTGTTCCCGGTGTGGGCAGTATTCCCTGAATTAGAGCCGCAGGCGGACAGCGCCAGAACCCCGGCCAAACCTGCAAGCACGAGTAATTTCTTCGATTTCTTCATGTGTTAACCTCTCCCTTTGTTCGTTTTAAAAAGATTTTGAGTAAACCGGTCCAATACGATAGCCAGTACGACGACAGCAAGTCCGGCTTCAAAGCCTTGTCCGATTTTAAGCTGAGTAACAGCGCGGTAAACCGTGGCGCCGATCCCCTGAGCACCGATCATCGATGCGATAACGACCATGGACAGGGACAGCATGATCGTCTGGTTGATCCCGGCCATCATGGTTGGCATAGCTAGCGGGAGCTCAACCTTGAACAGCTTCTGCCAGGAAGTTGATCCAAAGGCATCGGCTGCTTCAGCCAATTCACCGGATACTTGCTTAATACCGAGATACGTCAAGCGAATGGTTGGCGGAATCGCGAATATGACGGACGCGATAACGCCGGGCACAACGCCGAGGCTGAAGAACGTAACCGCAGGCAGCAAGTACACAAACGCCGGCATCGTCTGCATAAAATCAAGCAGAGGAGATATGATCCGGTGCGCCGTTTTGCTGTAGGCGCTCCAGATCCCGATTGGAATGCCGAGCACAATAGAGATAAGCCCGGAAGTGATGACCAATCCTAGCGTGTTCATCGTTTCCTGCCAGTAGCCGAGATTGTCGATAAGCAGGAAACCGATCACCGTAAACAGGGTCAGCCTCCATTTCCCGACCAAATAGGCTAATACTCCGATAATCACGATAAATAGTATCGGATGCGGCAGGAGGAACAGTCCGGAGAAGAAGCCTACAACGGCTTCAATCACCTCGGAGATTCCATCAAACAATCCTCCAAGATTCGACGCCATCCAGTCGACAATCGATTCAATCCAGTCCGCGAGCGGAAGCTTAGGAATGAAGTCCATGTTCACTCACCTCCTTGTTTTCCACT
>DJTQ01000020.1 GCA_002439285.1 Paenibacillaceae bacterium UBA6304 | reverse complement strand
TCCGCTCGACTTGCATGTATTAGGCACGCCGCCAGCGTTCGTCCTGAGCCAGGATCAAACTCTCCAATAAAGTGTTTGACTTGCTCATTTCAAAAAACTGACGAGAAAATTAATTCTCATTTAATACTCACTCGTTGTTCAGTTTTCAAAGATCAACTTCATTTATTCCGCCGCAACTTTGTTTCAGCAGCGACCTTTATAATATATCATGTTCGCCTCGTTTAAGTCAAGAACTTTTTTTCAAGTTTATCGATCATGTGATCGGCAGCTTGTTTTATCAGCACCTTGTCTTTCAGGGGCGAGATCTAATTTATCACAGAATGAACTTAGCAGTCAACCACTTTTCTCTAAAAATAAAATGGGAAAATATTGAACGCGATTATTGTTAAGCCCAATACCTGATTTCACGGGTCTCTCCCCGCCGTTCTCCAGGAAGAGAGGAAGTTTGTTTAACCAAAGATCTGTAAACTAATTTTCTTATGACCATAGGCAACTCCTCCTTAATATGGGCCATCTCGGGCAAAGCTATTAATTCCTGAACACTCCATGCCTCTTTACGGCTCCCCAAAATTCGCAGAAGCATGGAACAACAATCTTCCATTCTGGACATCACAAAAAATTCGCAAGCGAGCAACACCAGTTCAATGCGTTGTTCCAAAGTCTCTTTACTGTCTGTAAGCTCGTCGAACAATTTGTATACCACTGTGTTCAACGAACGGAGTTGTTCCCACGCACTGGCTTCAGGAGCGATTCCTTGATCGATCAACTCAATGCGCGCATAGTGCTTGAGCGTCTGGAGAACACTATAGTATGCGTCCATATAGTCTTCTTCTCTCGCGTACTGTTTTGCCTCTACGTAGGTGCGCAGGAACTTGGCAAACTCCTTCAGCTTCCTCCGTTCCTTCATGCTATCCCCAAAACTAATCAATTCATTGCGCAGCTTGGCCACCTCTCCTCCTACATCCCAAATGACTTCTCCATACAGGAAGCACTTGATGATTTCCCGATTCTCTCCGGCAATCACCCACTGTTTCAAATCTTCTTTTCCTATATAGCGTATTTGATATTGAATGTACCCGCTCATACAATGTTCTACCCGAGGGTCAGTGATATTGGCATCTTCGCAAATTACCAGTACGAGAAGCTCGAAATCATGTAGAAGTGAACCGTTAAATGAATTTCCGGCATGACGGTAGCCGACTGCTCCTATCGCCCGATGACTGCTCTTCTCTTTATCCGTAAATGAAAAAAAGGTTGGCTCCACGTTAACCTCCTGCCTTGGCGTATTTCCGCCAATTCGTTATAATATAGTTCTACGCTTCCATGAAGTTTCCTTCTTCCATTTTTTATAGAATACATTTTAGAATTGGGGTAATTCCGACATGTTCTTCAAATCCAGTAAAATCAATGAGTTTCGTTTATGGGGCTTGCTGTTGACCATGGCCGGAATGGGTCTGATGGTGCTTGGCACGGCAGGAATCGTCTTTTGGGGCCAATCCGGAAAAGTCGTAGCTGCAGTCGGACTTGTAATTGGTCTTGTTGCCATGATGGCCAGCCTCGCGATTTATTTCTGGGCCGGTATGCTGTCGACTTCCGCCGTCCAGCTGAAATGCCCCGAATGCCACAAGCTGACGAAAATGCTGGGCAAAACGGATCGTTGCATGTTCTGCAAGACGATTTTAACGCTGGATCCCACGCATGCTACGATCACAGCTGAAGAAGTGGAAGAGCAACAGGCTACGGTAAATAAATAACGGCATAAACACCCCACGAATCCATGCAAAATAAAAACGGAAGAACAAGTACAACTTGTCCTTCCGTTTTTGCATTTTATTTAGATATTTCCTTCAATACTTCCCAGGCCTGCTCCGAGGCAAACCCGCGGGTCCAGGTGGCCACGCCGGCTAAACCGAGAGACTGGGCTAAATCTACCCGTCGTTTCAGCGATTCGGCGTCCTCCAGCCATATCCGGTATCGCACGCCATCTTCTTTGTACTCTACATAATTTTGACCGGCTTCTTCCGATAGCTTCGGACTGAGTTTCTTTTCCTTAATGATGTTCTGGGCTTTTGTCATACCGATTGCTTTGGATTTCACTTCGATTTGGCCGTCCTTCTCCGTCTCCGTCCAAACCCTTGTATATAACGGAATTCCAAGGATCAATTGATCCGGGGAGACATTATCTTCTTCCAAGATACGCGTAACTGAAGAACGCACCCACGGAAGTGAGGCTACGGAACCTGCCACAGGGCTCGCCGCCCAATGCTCATCATAGGCCATCAGAATAATATAATCGACGGTTTCGCCGAGCGCTCTCCGATCCAGGAAAGCCGACCACATCTCACTGTTTGATTTGGGCGTTACGTCAATGGATACCACTAGCCCATATTCCATAGCAAGCGGTCTTAATTCTCTCATAAACTGGGTCAAATTCGGCCCATCTTTAGTATACACATTCTCATAATCGATATTGATGCCGTCCAAATCATAGAGCTGAGCGTAGTGCAGCATCTGCAGAATAGTAGTCATGCGGGCTTCAAAACTCGACAGAGCCTCGGTCGTCAGATCGGGTTCAAAGCTGTTGCTAAACAACCCCCATACCTGCATGCCTTGACCATGCGCCCATTTAACATAGGCAGGATCAGCCTTGCTCTTGACATTCCCTTTGCCGTCGATCAAGGAGAACCAGGTAGGGCTAACCACATTGACACCGGGAAGCTTTCCGATGGAGGAAGGCTTGGGAGCAACCTGATATACCGCTTCCCAGGTCATATTAATGGCTTTGGACTGCCATTTTTCCTTCGCAGGAGAGAGTACGGGCTCCAGTTCCGGAACCACTCTACTTTCCCCCTGTATGGTATTCTTTTGCTTTACAAATCCCGTATATCCGTTATACAGCTGAACTTGATACCAATCGTCCACGGTATTCAAAATTCGCAGCTTTGTTCCCGGCTTCAGATCCTCTAAGATTGGCGAATGAATGCTGCTATCAACTCGAAGGGGAACAGTGTCATCTTTTTTTCGCGAAGACTCCTTAACATTAGCATGCTCCAAACTTTCACCCGGCTCCATAAGAACTACAGAACCGGAACCCTCATCTTCATGGATTTCCATGCCGTAGAGTTCTTCAAGCAGATGGGCCGGCAGATAGAGGACTCCGTCCTTTTCCTCAGGCGCAAATCGCAAGCTTACCGGCTTATTATTAATTTTCCCGGTCTTTTCGTCTGTTTTTAGCAAAACCAGCTTTTTGGGGGTCGTCATAATCACCGATTGGGTGTCCTGCTCATAGCGGATGTTAGGATCCACCACAGACTGTACCATCGGAAGCGGTAATTTAAGGCCCTCCCCCTTACCAATCGCCGTCCCGTCCAAAATCTCTCCCTTTGTAAAAACAGGTTTATCATAAGTACCCTTCCACTCGGGATCAACATGCTCACGGTTCGGCAAATATTGCGAGGAAAACCAGTACGCTCCGGCAATGATTACAATCAGCGACAGCCACCATTTCCCGCGTCCTTTGCGCTTGCGTCTGGCGTGTACATTTTTTCTGCTCATCAGCGGCAATACCTCTCTCCCTAAAAATAAAAACGTGAAGAATTCCCGGAGGAATCCCGCACGTTTCCCATTACCCGCAGGTTAAATGAATTTACTGATTACGGCAAGTTTCACAAACCCCGTGGAGCTCCATACGATGTCCATGGACAACAAAGCCAGTCATTTCCTCCGCTTTATGCTCTACTTCCGATAAGGAAGGATATGAAAAATCCTTAATCTTGCCGCACATCTCGCAAACAATGTGATAATGATCCGACACGTCGGCATCAAAACGGCTGGAATTATCGCCGTAAGTCAGTTCCCGGACCATACCTGCTTCAATCAGCATTTTGAGATTATTATAAACCGTAGCCACACTCATATTTGGAAAACGGGGCTCCAAAGCCCGATAAATTTCATCCGCGGTCGGGTGTCCCATCGATTCCATTAAATACGTAAGAATGGCATGGCGCTGCGGCGTAATGCGTACACCGTTATTCTTTAATTGA
>DJTQ01000102.1 GCA_002439285.1 Paenibacillaceae bacterium UBA6304 | reverse complement strand
TGCTCTTCCGATCTAAGAAGAAGGCGAGCGCTTCCTTGCGGTCCGGCGAAACAAACATCCACGCCGATTCGGTGCCTTCGAACGGACTGAGCAGCCGGTATAGGTCGCCCTGCTGCACCAGCGAGCGAATCTCCTTATACTCCTTCACCTGCTCCTTGACGATTTCCTTCTCTTCTTCCGTAAACTTGGTCAGGTCCAACTCGTAACCGAAGTTACCTGACATCGCGACATCGCCTCTCATTTTGAGCGGGGTCATCCGGCTTACCTGATGATTCGGAACCGCGGAGACATGCGCGCCGATCGAGCTGACCGGGTAAACCATGCTGGTTCCGTATTGGATCTTCAGCCGCTCGACCGCGTCGGTATCATCGCTGGTCCAGGTTTGCGGCATGTAATACATCATGCCGGGATCGAACCGCCCGCCGCCGCTGCAGCAGTTCTCGAACAGGATGTCCGGGAAGCGGGACGTCAACCGCTCCAACAGTTCATACAGCCCCAGGATCTGGCGGTGAGCGATCTCGGACTGATGCTCAGGCGTAGCCGCGGCCGAACCGATCTCCGTCAAATGGCGATTCATGTCCCATTTGATGTAGGCAATCGGAACCGTACTCAGAATGCCGCTCAGCGTATCATAAATATAATCGCGCACTTCAGCCCGCGAATAGTCCAATACCAGCTGCCATCTTGCTTCCGTTCTTCGTCTGCCTTCCACATGCAGACACCAATCTGGATGTTTACGGTACAGTTCGCTTTCCGGGGAGATCATCTCCGGTTCAAACCATAATCCGAACTTCATGCCAAGTGCATTGACCTTGTCAGCGACTTCCTTTAGTCCTCCCGGCAGCTTTCTCAGATCCGGCGTCCAATCTCCAAGGGAGGTTCTGTCGTTATCCCGCTTTCCGAACCAGCCGTCATCCAGGACAAACAGCTCAATCCCCATTTCGGCACCGGCCTTAGCGATGTCAATCAACTTCTCCGTATTGAAGTCGAAATAGGTGCCTTCCCAGTTATTGACCAGAATAGGCCGCTCCCGATCGCGGTGAACGCCGCGGCTCAGCCGGGTGCGGTACAAGCGATGGTAGGTTCTCGACATCTCCCCCAGGCCGTCTGCCGAGTAGACCATAACGGCTTCCGGAGTCTGGAAGGTCTGTCCCGATGCCAGGACCCACGTGAAGTCGAATGGATTCAGCCCGATGGATAATCGGGTCGAATTGAAGGAATCCACTTCGGCCACTGCCGCGAAATTCCCGCTATATACAAAGCTAAGACTGTATACTTCCCCCTGATCTTCATCCGTTCCCGGCGCAGCCAGGGCGATAAACGGATTCAACTGGTGCCCGCTCATGCCGCCTCTGCGGCCTTCGATGACGGTTCCCCCGGGACCCAGCGGACGGCGCTGGATATGCGCTTCCCGGGACCAGGCTCCGGCCAGATAAATCATTTCAAGATCCGAACGCGGCAAATCCACGCTTGCACTCAGCGCCTTCAGAAGTTGTAGCTTCTGGCTGCCTTTATTTTCAAAGCGGACCGATCTGGTAATCGCATCGGAATGCCGGAACACGCTGTAACTGAGCGTCACCGTAAGTCCGGTGTACTCATCCTTCAGCTCCAACTCCAGAGTTTCCGCCTCGTCTTCGTTCTCCGCGTACACTCCCGGCAACCCCTCCAATTGCGGTTTGCCAGCAATAACACGGTGTCCCTGATAGACGAGCTCCGTAATCCGCGACCCGTCCTCCAGACGAACCTGATAGGCTGGATTTCGGAAATCCCCCGAGCCGTACTGCGGGTATTCTTGCGGCAGGCGATCCAGATAAATCGAACCCTCTAAATTGATCAGACTTTGCGGATGTTCCTCCATGCGCAACTTTTTGCCCCAGTAGGCATGCGCCGGATAGCCGTTGATGATCTGCAGAATATAGCTCATTCGCTCCGATTGCAGATGAAAAATTCCTTCTTGTTCATAGTAACGAATAGCCATGTCAGGTTGATCCCCTTTTTCTTAATAATATTTAAATATATAAGATGAACTATTAATTCAGCTTATATAGCGAGGAAATATACTCTGTCTTCATCTTAAAACGGGATATATCCGCCGTAAATGGAACATGGCTATGAAAATATGGCATAATCATAGATGATTGTACACTTATCAATAATATTGTACGTTTAATATGTCATTGTACTTGATCAAACATAAAGGGATGAATCGAACGTGATAGAATACCTGGCCAGCAATCCCTCATTTCTGGATCTGCATATTATGCAATACGGATTGGAGCAATGTTCACCGTTGCATGATTACGGACCTGCCATAAGAGATTATTACCTTATTCATTTCATACTCGAAGGCAAAGGGGTATTCGAAACGGGAAACCGCACATACCATGTCCAAAAAGGACAAGCATTTCTCATTATTCCGGAAGCCGTCACCTATTACCGGGCAGATGCCGCCAATCCCTGGACCTATGGTTGGGTTGGCTTTCAAGGCATCCAGGCGGAGAGTTATTTGCGCCAAGCCGGACTTTCGATGGAATCGCCGATTCTGAATCGCATCGATCCTGAGATCGTAGAGCATTGCATCCGGCAAATGCACGATTCTAGAGTCCTCCCGAACGGACGCGATTTGAAGCTGACGGCGCTTCTATACTCGCTTTTCTCCCATATGGCGGAGATCAATCCGCCCCAGGCCGCAGAATCCATGAAGGGCAACCGTCAGGACAAGTATGTAAATAAAGTGGTCGATTTCATCGGCACCAATTACGCGAATAAAATCAGCATGTCCCAAATCGCAAGCTTTGTAGGCCTTGACCGCAGCTACTTATGCGCCGTCTTCAAATCGCGGACCGGTTCCAGTATCCAGGAATATTTGATCGCTTTCCGGATGAACAAGGCTTGCGGGCTGATGGGCAACAGTCTGCTTTCGATTGGCGACATCGCCAGATCGGTCGGTTATGAAGACCCGCTATTGTTCTCCAAAATGTTCAAAAAAGAAAAGGGACTCTCCCCCCGGCAGTATCGAACTGCATACTTTCCGGGGTAAAGTCCCTATATGGTGAGTTATCTTACTCTTGGGTTTATCGCTTATTTCCACCATTCATCAGAAGGCGTAACCGGAAGTTCCCGTTTGTGCATGGACACCGCGTAACGTTTCTCGATGTTGGCTTTCGCCTGCGGGTCAACCTGCTTACCCGCAAGGTATTCATCCAGCACTTCATAAGACAATCCGAGCTCCGTTTCATCCGCCTGCAGAGGTTTGTCATCGAGCAAATCCGCCGTCGGCGTCTTCAAATACAAGCGTTCCGAGGCATTCAGCTCCTTCAGGAGCTCTCTTCCTTGTCCCTTGGTCAACCCTGCGAGCGGCACGATATCGGCACCTCCGTCACCGAATTTCGTGAAGAAACCGGTGATGGCTTCAGCCGCGTGATCCGTGCCGATTACCAGGCAGCCTTTCTCCCCTGCAACCGCATATTGAGCGATCATCCGCATCCGGGCTTTCACATTTCCTTTGTTGAAGTCCGACATCGCGCTGCCTGCCGATTCCACGAATTGCCCGGCAAAAGCATCAACGGAGCTCTGGATGTTAAACTCATAAGATTCATCCGGCTGGATGAATTCCAAGGCTTCCTGGGCGTCCACTTCATCCCGCTGGATCCCGTAAGGCAGACGGACGGCATAGAACGAAGCTTCCAGTCCTTCCGCCCGCAGTTCTTCAACCGCCAACTGGGCCAGCCGCCCCGCCAGTGTTGAATCCTGACCTCCACTGATTCCCAGCACAAATCCCTTTGCTCCCGCCTTTTTGCAATAAGCTTTCAGAAAGTCGATGCGTTTGCGAATCTCCTCTTTGGCATCAATCACCGGTTTTACTTGTAAAGTCTCGATAATTTGTTCTTGTGTACTCATCTCGTTTCTTCTCCTCTCTATTTATATAATTGGTGATTCTTAATATAACTATAGCAGTTATCGGGGACCAGATACCTCGGTTCTCCTCCAAGCCGAAACTCTTCCCTGATATAGCTTGAGCTGATTTCCATGGCCAATCCCTTATCAATCAGATGAAAAGTATTACCGTCATCGGCGTTACGGAGAATCGGCGATTTGCTGATGGCCGACAGCATGTTAATCCCGTCTCTTGCCATCACGATAAATTTATTTTCGCGGATCAGTTCTTCGGACTTCTTCCATTTGCCCGCTCCGATATCCAGCAGCAGATCGGCCCCCATGATAAAATAGATTTCATCATCCGGAAACCGGCTCTTGAAATGCTTCAAGGTCATATAAGTCGCAATTTCCCAACCCGCCTGCTTCATTTCATAATCATCCGCGACAAATTTATCATTCTCCGCAATGGCCAGCAATATCATATTCCAACGGTGCTCATCGCTGATATTCATCGATTTGTCGGGCCGTTTATTGGAGCAAGGCAAGAAAATGACCTTATCCAGTTTACAGCGGTGAGCAACCGTGCTGGCCGTCCAAAGATGAACATTCGTAATCGGATCAAAGGAGGATCCGTAGATTCCGATTTTCCCCATAATCCCTACTCCCTCCTCAGGCCTGCATTTGTTCGCTCACTTTTTGCCGGATCTCTTCAATCCGTTTCATTTTATTATCCCAGCATGCCTGGCTAAGGTCCACGGGATATTCCGCCGGATTCAGCAGCCGCTTGTATTCGTCCCAAAGCACGTTTAGGTTCTCGGCCGCAAACTGCCTGATCTCCTGCAGCGAAGGAAGCCTGTAAACCTGCTTTCCATCCGCAAAAATGATCTGATGCAGCTCCCGTGCTTCGAAATTCGTCACGAATTTCGCGATATGCGTGTGAACGGGATGGAACATCTTGAGACGATCCTCGTCCTGGGGTTCTTCATGCTCCAAAGCGATGTAATCGCCCTCCGATTTTCCGTTGGCTTTATTGATAATGCGAAATACTCTTTTTCGGCCGGGTGTCGAAATTTTCTCGGGGTTCGAGCTGATCTTGATCGTATCGACCATCTCTCCATGCTCATCCTCGATGGAAATCAATTTGTAGACCGCTCCCAGCGCCGGTTGGTCATAGGCCGTGATCAGCTTGGTACCTACACCCCACACGTCGATTCTTGCTCCTTGGGCTTTCAGGTTCATGATCGTAAGCTCGTCGAGGTCATTAGTCGCGTAAATTTTCGCCTCTGGGAAACCCACCTCATCAAGCATTCTCCGCGCTTCCTTGGAGAGATACGCCAAATCGCCGCTATCCAGCCGAATGCCTTTGAAGTTGATCCGATCGCCAAACTCCTTGGCCACCTTAATCGCTGTAGGAACACCCGATTTGAGCGTATCGTACGTGTCGACCAAAAATACGCAATCTTGATGACACTCCGCATATTTGCGGAAAGCCGTGTACTCGTCGCGGTAAGCCTGGACCATGGCATGAGCATGCGTTCCCACGGTAGGAATTCCGAACAGCTTGCCGGCCCTCACGTTCGAGGTAGCTTCAAACCCCGCAAGGTAAGCGGCTCTGGCTCCCCAAATCGCGGCATCCATCTCTTGGGCGCGCCGGGTTCCAAATTCCATACTGGTCCCCTCTCCGATCACTTGTTTGATCCGCGAAGCCTTCGTGGCGATCAGCGTTTGAAAGTTGACGATATTGAGCACCGCGGTTTCGATGAGTTGAGCTTCCGCCAACGGAGCTTCAACCCGGAGGATCGGTTCATTGGCAAAAACAAGCTCCCCTTCTTTCATCGACAGCACGGTTCCCGTAAAAGTAATATTTTTCAGATAAGCAAGGTAATCCTCACCGTATCCCTCTTCTCTTAAATAAGCCAAATCACTCTCCGTGAAGCGGAATTCCGAGAGGTATTGGATTACCCGCTCCAATCCGGCGAAGACGGCATAACCGTTCTGAAATGGGATTTTACGAAAATAAACTTCGAATACCGCTTTACGCTGGTGAATATTGTCCTTCCAATAAGCCTGTGCCATATTGATCTGGTATTTATCCGTGTGCAATGCGAGACTGTCGTCAGCGTATTTCATCTTTACTCCTCCTTCATATAGGGCGGAACATTACGAAATTGGTTTCTGTCTTGGTTTGGGTTCACAGCACAATCGCGCCAAGCGATCCTTTGAAATGCCGCAATGCCCATGCATGGCCTTCCTGGTCAAAGCTAGCAACCGCAGCTTCATGAATCACCAGGCTAAAGCCTTTATTGTACGCATCTACCGCGGTATGGAGTACGCAAATGTCGGTGCAGACCCCGACCAGATGGAGTTCCGTGATTCCCCTGGCGCGGAGCTGAAGCTCCAGATCCGTGCCCGCAAACGCGCTGTATCTTGTTTTATCCATCCAATAGACGTTGTCTGCGCTCTTATGGGCTTGGTATAAAGTATCCAGCTTCCCGTACAACGTCCGGCCTTTCGTTCCTTCGAGATTATGGGGCGGAAACAGCTTCGTTTCGGGATGCAGCGTATCTCCTAGCTTATGAAGATCGATGGCGAAAACTACATAGTCGTTATTCTGTATAAACTCGCCGGTAATATCCGTGATCGGCCCTTCAATCACTTGCCCGGGGATCCCGCAGGTCAATGCGCCGTCCTCGGCGACAAAATCATACGTGTAATCGATATTGATCAAAGCCCGTTTCTGTTCCGTCGTCATTTTGATTTCCTCCCCAAATGGATTCATGTATGTTCACTTTCACTTTCTGGCGTGATAAAGCGAAGAATTTACTTCTACCTCAATAAAACGATACAACTGGGTCGGCTTTTTGGAAGTCCGCGTCGTCTTCTTCCCGGTAACCTCCTGAATAAAGGGTAGGGACTTGATCTTTCTGGCAAAGGCAGCGTCTAGAGCGATAGCCGAATCGCTTGTTACGGTCATGAGCACGGCCTGAAGCTCGGAATAAGTGAACTCTGCCGGCAAGAAATCCTTGGCCGCCGTCGTCTCCAGCAGCTTGCGCTGAATCACCTTGATCGCATCCCGGATAATCTTCGCGTGATCAAAGGCCAAATCAAGCTTCAGAACCTCTTTTACGGAAAATAGCTCCACCTCGCTTGCGTCATCGTTAGCCTGACGTTTGGCCAGTTGATGTTCAGGTACGATCGCGAAATGGGCGTTGGAAATAATCCAACCTCTCGGGTCCCGTCCCGGAGCGTCATAGACCCCAAAATGCTCTAGATGAATATCCTCTACCCCGGTCTCTTCCCAAAGCTCACGCTGAGCCGATTGGAAGGCAGTCTCAGCCGGATCGACGAATCCACCGGGTAAGGCCCATTTTCCCGCTTCCATATTAGGTCTGCCCTCACTGTCTGTCATACTACGCTTGATCAGCATGAGCTTCAGATCCATCACGGGCGGTTTAAACGGGTCCCGCTTCTCCGGCAAAATCGAAAATACCGCAATATCCGAAGTATAGCCGTCCGGGGTTCTGTACTTTTTCACGTCGTATTGCTGCATAGCCTGCTCGTTTGACATCAGCTCGGATTCTCCTCTTCAATTATCATCTATTAACATTTAACATTTTGTTAATTGTATTATATGCAGAGTTTTCCACCTTGTCAATCATTAACTCAAGGTTTACTTTTCTTTCTTCCGTCTAAACCAGGGGATCATTGAGCCGAGCAGCGCTCCCCCAGCCATTTTTTCACCGGCAAATCCCGGCAAAATAAGAAACATAGGAATCCATACGTGGTAAGGGATGACTTCCTATTCGCGTTAACACATGCAAAGCAAAAAGCACTCCCTAAGCACTTGCATGCTTAGAGAATGCCCCTTGTGTCCTTCATCTTATTAAAAGTTGGAAATTATTTACCGTCTTTGATCGCGGTGGCGGCATGCTCGCCGCTCAAACGTCCACTCGTCAGTGCGTACTGGACAGCGCTGCCAGTCATATAGACTTGGTTGTACAGATAACGGTTTGCCGCTTCTCCGCCTGCATAGAGATTATTTATCACGGAACCGTCTTCTTTAAGTACCCGATAATTCTCATCCACCTTCACACCGCCGAAAGTACCCATGGTGCGCGGATAGAATTTGAATGCGTAGAACGGTCCTTTGTCGACAGCAGCCAGCATTGCGGCGTCTTTCTTAAAGGTGTCTTTACCGGAAGCTACGCCGGCGTTGAACGTATCCATCGTTTTTGTCAAAGTCGCTTCTGGAACTTGCATCGCGGCAGCCAATTCACCGATGGTCTTCCCAACCGCAACTTCATCATTCGGAAGCTGTCCTTCAATCGATTGGATCAGTTTGGCATTAGCTTCGTTCGAATCGACGATCACCCAAACTTGTTCGTTATCTGCTGCTTTGTTCGTTACGATGGCGTAATGGCTGTTCTCGTTCATATAACGTTCGCCTTTTTCATTCACATACACTTTCGTCGGATCCCATTCTAAAGCCTTCAGTTCAGGAAGATGTCCCGCGATACCCAAGCCGATAATCCACGGATCTTCATAGAGCGCGGCACCAAGCTTCTCTGCCATGAGAATCCCGTCACCCGTGCTGCCCGCTGCGGACGCACTGATATCCATGTCTTCCACGAATTCAGGCAGGAAGCGTTTCATGAGCTCTTCGCTTCTGGCAAAACCGCCGGTGGCAATAATGACTTTTTTCGCATGAACGGTCAACGTGCCTTCTGCATTCTCAGCCTTAACACCGGTTACATTACCTTGATCATCCGTAATCAGTTCGGTTGCTTTCGTCTCCGTGAGAATATCGATCCCTTTATCGTTCAGCGTCTTCTCCATGTTCGCAATGATCGTAGCGCCGCTTTTTTCAGGATTATGGAGACGGGCTACAGGGTCAACACCGAATCCGCCGACGCTGGTGTATTTATGATTCATGTAATCTACCAACCAATGGGTGGTATCCACGGCATCGTCCATAAATTTCTCAACCCGGTCATAGTCCGGATATTTGCTCCCCGGGTTGCTTGTACTTTGACG
>DJTQ01000099.1 GCA_002439285.1 Paenibacillaceae bacterium UBA6304 | reverse complement strand
CTATGAGAATCGCCATACCGGGCTCGTGCTTGGACTATGTTTCGGTTTGTTGCAGGATGTTGTTTATTATGGTTCCATGATCGGCGCATATTCATTTGCGATGGGTTTCTCCTGCTATTTGCTGGGGTTGCTGTCCAGGACGCGCCAAGCCCCGCTTCCTTTAATGATGATTATTGTTTTGACCGGAAGCATGCTGCTTGATTCGATATTATTCGGAACTTATTCTCTGTTCGGGCTTGTTCACGAGCCTTACTCCTGGGCTTTGGTGAATCATATTATTCCTAATGTCTTCGTGCAATTTGTATTTGCTTTGGCTATCTATGTACCGCTTCGTCGGCAGCTCGAAATCATTACTAAGCGCCGTTCGGTCGAGGACAAGGCTTGATTTCCGCGACTTTTACCCGAAAGAAGCAGGAACTTGCCGCCTTCTGCTCGAATTGATTAGGGAGGAGGGACAGGCTTATGACAGTAAAACCTAATCATGTTACGATCAAAGGCATCAAGGATGGCCTGGTTTTCCTGCTGGACGACAAGTGTGAATTCGGAACTTTGCTGGAAGAGTTACGTTATAAATTAGAACATAGCCATCAAAATATTTTGACCGGTCCGATCATACATGTTGACGTAAAGCTAGGGACGCGGATCGTAAGCGAAGATCAAAAAGAGTTGATTCTGGATATCTTGAGGCAGAAGGGAAACCTGCTGATCCGCTCCGTGGAAATGCCGGAGCAGGAGCCTGCTGAAGACCCTCTTAATTCACTGACTACGATGTGCGGAATCGTCCGCTCCGGGCAGGTGCTTCATCATGAAGGGAACCTGATGTTCCTTGGAGATGTGAACCCAGGCGGAACGATTGCCTGCACGGGAGATATTTATGTTCTCGGATCCTTGAGGGGGATGGCGCATGCCGGTTTGGAGGGAAATGAAGAGGCGGTAATTGCGGCCTCTTATTTGGCGCCGACCCAGCTTAGGATTGCCGAGATTATCAGCCGGCCCCCGGATGAATGGGAGAACCGGGAGACTAGTATGGAATTTGCTTTCTTGCGTGAAGGCAAGATGCAAATTGACAAAATTAGCAATATACACCGGATCAGGCCGGATCTTATCGCGTTTAAAGGGGTGTAAATCATGGGAGAAGCTATCGTTGTCACATCCGGTAAAGGCGGAGTGGGCAAAACGACCACCTCGGCCAATATCGGTACGGCGCTTGCGCTGCTTGGCAAAAAGGTGTGTCTGGTGGATACGGATATTGGACTGCGCAATCTGGACGTGGTTATGGGGCTGGAGAATCGAATCATTTATGATTTGATCGATGTGGCTGAAGGGCGTTGCCGTTTAAATCAGGCTCTGGTGAAGGACAAGCGGTTTGATGAACTTTACATGCTGCCTGCGGCGCAAACCAAGGACAAGAACGCAGTGACCCCTGAACAGGTCAAGGACATCATTCTTGAATTGAAAAAAGATCATGAATACGTGATTATCGACTGTCCTGCCGGGATTGAACAAGGCTTCAAAAATGCAATTGCCGGTGCGGATCAAGCCATTGTCGTGACTACACCCGAGCATGCAGCCGTTCGGGACGCAGACCGGATTATCGGGCTGCTCGAAAGCTCTCATATCTCTTCGCCTAAATTGATCGTCAACCGGATCAGGCCGAATATGGTCAAATCCGGTGACATGCTCGAAATCGAGGATATCCTTCAGGTGCTGAATATCGACTTGATCGGCATTGTGCCGGATGATGAGTCGGTAATCAAAGCCGCCAATACTGGCGAGCCTACGGTAATGAATCCTGACTCGAGAGCCGCGATCGCTTATCGAAATATCGCCCGTCGAATTTTGGGAGATACGGTTCCGTTAATGTTGCTGGATCAGAAGAAAGGTATGTTCACGCGCTTCAAAAAGTTTTTTGGAATGGGTTGATTTTCCTTGTTTTTTAAACTAAAAAAATTGGACTGGCCGATGGTGGGCATCCTGCTCGTATTCATGGTGTTCAGCACGTTGCTGGTCCGAAGCGCCATCGCCCCGTATGAAACGCAATTCAAGGCCTACGATTTAAAAACACTAGGATTTTACATCATCGGTTTTATCGTGGTTTTTGCAATGGCCCTGGTGGATTACCGGACACTTTTGAAGTACCACTGGTATATTTACGGTGGGGGCTGTATCCTGCTTGTGCTCGTATTTCTGTTTGCTCCAGAGATTAATGGGGCACGAAGTTGGTTCATGCTTCCCGGCGGACTGCAATTTCAGCCGGCCGAGTTGGTGAAGGTCATTCTGATCCTGACTACGGCCTATCTTCTGGGTCAGCGAAAAGGCCAACCGCTTCGCTTTCGCCGTGATGTAATTCCGATCGTGGGTGTGAATCTCCTTCCATTTCTATTGGTTCTGATCCAGCCTGACCTGGGGAATGCCATTATTTATCTAGTCATTTTGATCGCCATGTTATGGATCGGCAATACGAAATACAGTCATGTCTTGATCGGACTTACTGTGGTGATCGCGGCACTAATCGCTTTCGTTACGTTGTTTAACGCATATAATACCGAGATTCATGACTATTTGGAGCAGCACAAGAAGCTGCATTGGTATCAACGCATCAATACGTTCATTAATCCGGAGCAGGCTTCAAGCGATGACAAGCATCAGTCCAACTACGCCAAAATAGCGATTGGTTCCGGAGGGCTGCTGGGGGACGGATATTTACAGGGAGATCTGAAAAATAAGAAGTTTGTCCCTTACCCTTATTCGGATTCCATATTCGTCGTAGTAGGCGAGGAATTCGGCTTTCTTGGCTCAGCCCTGTTGCTGCTAGTTTACTTCCTATTTATTTACAGGATGATTCTTATAGCGCTGCGATGCATTGATAAGCGGGGGGCCTATATCATCGTCGGGATTGCGGCGATGTTTCTGTTCCAGATTTTCGAGAATGTCGGGATGATGATCGGTTTGATGCCGATTACGGGGATCACGTTGCCGTTTATCAGTTACGGGGGGACCTCACTGCTGATCAATATGCTATGTATCGGCCTTGTGTTCAGCATTATGCTGCATCAGGAGAAATATAAAGTGGATTAATAACCGGTGCCGGGGGGGCATCGGTTTTTTTGCGGGTTCATATTTTGGTCAAGCCCTTCATAAATATAAAGCACGAGTTGTGAGCGGGAGGGTGCGAGAAATGGATGTGAAATCAAATGTGCGAAAGCGCCGCGAAGAACGCATCAGACAGTTGACTGCCGGAGATTTGACGGGAGTGAGGCCGGCTGCAGCGGTGGAAAAAATATCCGGTAACATAGACAATGTCAGGGAGAACAAACAAGCACCGCCGCCCATATTTTCAGGAGAAGCGGTGGAGCCTGATCCGGAGCTCTTGTGGAAGCGGGGGCAGGGGCGCTGGAATGATATCGATGTGCAGGGACAGGGAGACGGCGGATTTTCCGGAGGAAGAAGGACTTCGTTCTGGACGATGCTATTCCTGAGGATGGTCATCAGTGCCTTATTGTTCGCGGCATTCTGGGGGATAGAGCGGTACGAGCCCGGTTGGTCTCTCCCGATCCGCGCTTTCGTAGCCCAGTCGCTCACGAAGGAAATGGATTTTAGCGCAGCCGAAGCCTGGTATGAACGTAATTTTGGCGGCCCACCTTCCTTTATTCCGATATTTAAACACAATGAAGAAAAAGGTCTCAAGGTGGGGGCGACAAGCGGATTTATGACTCCGATCAAGGGGACATTGGCTTCCCCCTTCGCGCTTTCCCTGAAGGGGGTGGAGATTATCCCGACGGGAGATTCGGGCAACGGAGATCAGGTTAAAAGCGTAGAAACGGGTCGTATCTTGAGTGTGGCCCGCGACGCTCTAACCGGAATGACGGTAATGGTTCAGCATGCGGAGGGATATGTATCCATTTATGGGCATTTGGAGCAACCTTCAGTAGCTAAAGGCGATTGGGTGGAGGGGGGCGATGTTCTAGGAAAACTAGTAGCCCCAAGCGAGAATGAATTTCCAACCTTGTATTTTGCCTTGAAAAAAAATGATCGGTATATGGATCCAGCGGATGTGATTCCGTTTGATTAAATGGGGCGGAATCCGCATTTCTTTTCATCCCTTTTTCGTACTGGTTATGCTTGCTTCGATCTTTACCGGCCACTTTCTGGAGCTTCTTGCCCTGTTTGCGATCGTGTTTGTTCACGAACTTGGTCATGTGACCTGTGCCCGACTATGCGGTATTAGTGTGTCCTCCATACAGATGCTCCCTTTTGGCGGGGTTGCGGTCATGGAGGATACCGGACACCTAACTGCCGGGCGTGAAGCGGCCATTGCCCTGGCCGGACCGGCGCAAAATTTGCTGATGATCGGAATATCCTGGCTTCTTCATGCCATCGGCATTTGGGAGGGGCCCTTTTTTTCTTATTTTGTAGAAAGCAACTTGTTGATTGCCTTGTTCAATTTGTTGCCGATTCTGCCGCTTGACGGAGGTAAGGTCTGCCAGGCAATATGCAGTAAAGGGCTTCCGTTTCACTCCACGCTGGTTTGGTCGCTGCGCATCAGCATCTTGTTCAGTCTGCTGGTGACGATTTATTCCGTAACTCCGCTGTTGCTGGGCTATGGAGGACTCCAGATGAATTTGCTGCTCGTGGGGGTGTTTCTGCTCTACTCCAATATAACGGATTACCGGAATATCCCGTACCGCTTTCTGCGCTTTCTTGTTAACCGGGAGAATGAATTCGCCCGACATCTTTTGAATGGAAGCTTGGCACTGCCGATTGTTGCCGATAAAGCGAAACCTTTGGATAGTATTTTGCGTCTCTTTAAAAGGGAAAAGTATCATTTTATATATATTATGAATGCTCAAGGGAATATTGTAGCCGTGGTGCCGGAGCAGCGGGTGATTTCCTCCTTTTTGCGGGGACATCCCGGCGCTTGATGGTTTGAGACCATGGTATAATGGTGAAAACGGTTCGGATAGAACGTAAGAGTGAGGGTGAGGTCAATGAAACAGTTGATTGTTCACTGCGGCCCTGATTCCACCCAGATGGCGCTGCTGGAAGATGATAAATTGGTGGAAT
>DJTQ01000433.1 GCA_002439285.1 Paenibacillaceae bacterium UBA6304 | reverse complement strand
ATTCCATACTTCCAGGAAGCGTTCGTTCTCTCCGCCAGGGAAGCATTCCGGATCGGAGAGATCGCCGTAAGCGTCTCCGCGGTCATAGAAAATTTCCGTGCAAGGTCCGCATGGGCCCTCACCGATATCCCAGAAGTTGTCTTCCAGTTTAACGATACGTTCCGCCGGGATGCCGACTTTCTCATTCCACAGCTTGAACGCCTCTTCATCCTCCGGATATACGGTGACCGACAAACGCTCCGGATCAAACCCGATCCAGTCTTTTCCGGTGAGAAATTCCCAAGCCCAAGTGATTGCTTCTTCCTTGAAGTAATCGCCGATCGAGAAATTTCCTAGCATTTCAAAAAAAGTATGGTGCCGGCGCGTCTTGCCGACATTCTCGATGTCGTTGGTACGGATACATTTTTGGGAGTTGGTCAAACGCGGATTTTCCGGTTTCACCCGACCGTCAAAATAAGCCTTGAGCGGCGCCATACCGGCATTGATCCACAACAGGGACGGATCGTTATGCGGTACGAGCGAGGCGCTCGGTTCAACCTTATGTCCTTTATCGGCAAAAAACTGCAGCCACTTGGAGCGAATTTCACTTGCTTTCATCTATTTTCCTCCTAAAGTTAGTTTACGATTTTCCCCCAACAACAGAAAAAACGCCCCTGAAAATCAGGGACGATTGTCTCGCGGTACCACCCTGGTTATCGTCTCTCATGAATTACACTCCATATTAAGAGGCGATCGCCTTGTACGGTCCTGTAACGGGGACCATCCGGTGAATTTTTAACTCACACTCGGAAAACAGCATTTCTGTCCGGCGATATTTCGGGTTCTTTCAGCCATCGTCAGGGAAGCGGCATGGAGGCCGCACCACCAGCGAAGGAACGCCTTCTCTGGGAAAATCAACAGCGGACATACTTTTTTTCGTCAACGATTTCTCTTATGAATGTCAACTTCGTTCAAATAAATCATTCTAAGTATATAAGGCGATACACCTGATGTCAATGCGCTACATCCCTAGGGTTATACCGTTTTACGCCTTACATAATAAGCATAAAAATGCTGGATGACGACTTTACCAACGGCAAAGAGCGGAACGGCAAGTATGAGTCCCGGAATTCCGCCGATCTCGCCCCCGACCAGAAGTGCGAAAATAATCAACATCGGATGTAAATGAAGCGTCTTTCCGACGACCTGTGGAGAGATAACATTACTTTCAATGAGCTGGCAGATCATATTCACGAGAAACACCATCAACACCATTTTCCAAGAGAGTGTCGTGGCCATGATCATCGCAGGGGCTGCACCTAAAAATGGACCAAGGTAAGGAATAATATTGCACACGGCCACAACTCCAGCCAGAAGCAAGGCAAAGGGCATTCCAATGATCATATAGCCGATATAAGCCAGCACGCCGACAATCACGCAGACCAAAAGCTGACCCCGCACATAATTTCCGAGCGCTTCGTCGATTTCTTTCAGCAGCGTTACGATGGATTTTCGGCGGGATCTCGGTAAATACCTCAATACGAGCCGTTCAAAAGCTTCAAAGTCTTTTAACATATAAAAAATGAGAAACGGGACGATAAACGCATTAAATACAACGCCGATGGTTGTTCCGATATTGTTCAAAAAGCTTGAAATTGAAGCGGCGAGCCGGTGCTCAAATTGAAAAAACCAATTATTCATGCCCATTCGGATGCTGCCGGGAAGTATACTGTTATCCCACTGATTCATTAATTGCTGCGTATGTAAGGTAAGCTCGGGCAAGTGCTCTCCCAATTCCTCAAGCTGTTCCACAAACATTGGAATGACATTCATCAGGATGACCGACAGGCTGGTCAGAAATACCGCATAAATGAGCAGCACCGACACCGTACGGGGCACTTTCCGCCCGCCAAGCATCTTAACAACGGGATTAAGCACGTAGGAAATGATGATGGCGATAATAAAAGGGGAAAGTATGGCTTTCAAGAAGCCGTATACCACGGCAAACATTGGCCGGAGCAGCCAAACGAAATAAAGAATGACGAGTCCCAGCAGCAGCCAGACCCCATAACGGAACATTTTGCTTTTAGTGAAAGACTCCACTTCAAATACCCCTCCCGTGACCCGGAGTCGGACCAGCTATGATGAAAGTATATGCCTAGGAGATCAAAAATAATCGCGTGGGAACGAGAAAGCCGCCAAATAAACCAACAAGAGGCTATGCCAAAGCAAAACTTCGCTCTGACACAGCCTCTTCTTTTAACAATATTCACTTAAATCTAATCTGCTAGGACAGATGCATTTGGGGGAATTCCTGAGGAATCTCTTCCCCAAAAAATAAATCATCCAAAGAGCTGAGCGTTCCATCCTCTTCCACTTGATAGACCGACATCTTCTCTCCGTTCACCGTCAATTCGATAAAGCATCCCCAGCAATAAAATTGATGGGAACCGATTTTGCCGATATCCTTGGAACTGCAGTTTGGACATTTCATCATTACATTATCACCTATCCGTTAACAGAATTCATCGTGTTCTCCAGCCGCTGCTCACTGTTTGGAGGCACCATGATCGCATTTTCGCCCTTGGTCATGCCGGGAGCAAAAGGCAGCACTTTTCGCCCTTCCATCAGATCGGAAATAAATCCGTCACTGACTTCTATTCCTGTAATTGTATTTCCCAATTCATGGTCAAAATAAACATCGGTTACGTGCCCTATCAAAATTCCGTCCTCGGTAAGGATCGGAAGTTCTTTCAATTTGCCGCTACCCGAGTTAAAGGTAAGCTGTATATTCTCGGCTTCCTGTTTATGGATCGCCTGTTGGTTGCGAATCATCACGGCATCTTCACCGTATGCAACGATATCTTCCCAGAGCACGACCTTGATCGTGGAGGAAAACATCGCTTTGCCCTCCAATTGAATGCCCGTGATACTCCAGGTTTCATCGAGCAGGATATCGAGGACTTTCCCGATTTGTTTGCCGTCTTCTATATCAAACACGGCCAAGCCTACCATCTCCTGAAGTTTCATACGCATGAATCCTCCTACTGTGGCAATCTTTTGATCCAAAAAAAGCGGAATAACCTCCTCCCGAAAAACTGCAAAAGACGCCCATTATCTTCTTTTACGAAGACGTTCTAAAATGGTTCCAATTTTTTCGGCGGTATGTTCAATTTCTTCACTAGTATTACCCAAACCAAAGCTGAATCGAATCGCTGAACGCAAAAGATTTTGTGGCAATTTCATGGCCTCAAGCACATGCGACGGCTCTAATGAACCGGAAGAGCATGCCGAGCCGCTGGCAACGGCGATTCCCTCCATGTCGAGATTCATCAGCATCGTCTCCGTATCGCACTCCGGAAAGCTGATATTGAGAATATGCGGAAGCCGCTGCGACGGGTGTCCGTTGACGCGGAACCGTTCCTCGCCGATCTCTCTTTTCAGCGCGGAGATCAATGTTTGGCGAAGCTGTTCGTCGTGGGCGGCCCGCTGCGAAAGCTGTTCGGCTGCCAGTTCTGCCGCTTTGGCAAACCCTGCGATGCCGGCCATGTTCTCCGTACCGGCCCGCCGTTTTCGCTCCTGTACTCCTCCGTAAAGAATGGGCTCAATGGATAGTTCGCGGCGGATATAAAGTGCGCCAACCCCTTGAGGACCATTAATTTTATGCGAGGAGAAGCTCATTAAATCGACTGGAAGCTCATTGCAATTAATTGGCAAAGCCCCTAATGCCTGAACCGCATCCACATGAAAAATGATATCACGCGCCGAAGTGAGCTCGCCGATTTCGGTAATCGGCTGAATTGTGCCGATTTCGTTGTTCCCATACATTACGCTGACTAGAATCGTGTCCGGAGTAATGGCTTCCTCGACTTGTTCGGCATGGACTTGTCCATACCTGTCTACAGGTAAATATGTAACTGTAAACCCTTGTTTTTCCAGTTGATGGCAAGCATGTAGAACGGCATGGTGCTCGATCTCCGTCGTAATAATATGCCGGCCGCGATCTTTCCGGGCCGCTGTTGCCCCGAACAATGCAAGATTATCGCTCTCTGTTCCGCCGCCCGTAAACACCAGTTCTTCAGGTCGGCATCCGATAAACCGGGCCAGCCGGTCCCGAGAACCGTTCACCAGTCTCTTGGCAGCTCGTCCGAATGAATGGACACTTGATGCATTGCCGTATTGTTCCCGCATGACATTCAGCATGGTCTCCAAGACCTCCGGATGCACCGGCGTCGAAGCCGCATGGTCCAAATATATGTTTTTCATTGGGCATCACCTTATTTATTGTAGAAGTTATATATTTAACGGAATCTCCGTCCCGGAAGGAACGGTTATCTATCGTATTGGCTCATCTATGGTAAGCGTATTATGGTAAAATGTAAAGAAAATTTGCAAAAAGAGGTTTTCATATTCATCGTATTCCCCGTTTTTGTACAGATTAACACAAATACGGGAAAATCTGCACAAAATAACCCGATTCACTTGGACGAATCGGGTTATTGCGTATTCTATATATAGAACATATAATTTTCCTTTGCACCTTGTTCCTCAAAGGAAATCAGATTCTCAAGGGTTGTGGAATCCAGCACCTCTGCGATGCTGTCGCGAATTCGGAGCCACAGATCACGTTTGGCCGGATCATCTTCTTCCGTAAAATCGACCGGAGAGATCGGACCCTCCAGAACGCGGATAATATCACCAGCAGTGATTTCACTTGCTTCACGGGACAGAATATATCCGCCGTATGCCCCGCGGACGCTTTTCACCAGGCCGGCATTACGTAGCGGTGCAATCAATTGCTCCAAATAATGCTCCGACAACTGGTTCTTTTCGGCAATACTTTTGAGGGAAGTCGGTCCTTCGCCAAATTTAGCGGCCAACTCCATCATAATTGTCAGGCCATAGCGTCCTTTTGTGGAAATCTTCAAAGAAGCCACCTCTTTCAATTTTCAAATAATCTTTATATAATTGAACTTTGATCCATAAAGAATAGAATAGTATTACTACCTATTCCTATCACTAACCTTTGTTTATCGTAACATATCCATTTGGTTTTGGAAAACATCATCTTGCAGCCCGGAAAGCTGTATTTACAAATATTCAGCGGCCATATCGGTCGAAGGAGTGATCACATGAACAAACCCGTTAATGAAACACGCGTTGTCGTCGGCATGTCCGGTGGAGTCGATTCCTCGGTTACCGCACTTCTGCTGAAGCAGCAGGGATACGACGTGATCGGCATATTTATGAAGAATTGGGATGACACCGATGAGTTCGGGTACTGCACAGCGGAAGCGGATGCCGAAGACGTACGCCGCGTATGCGAACAAATCGATATTCCGTACTATACCGTCAATTTCGAAAAAGAATACTTCGATAAAGTATTTGCCTATTTCCTTGAGGAATATAAACGAGGTCGTACACCGAACCCGGACGTTATGTGCAACCGTGAAATTAAATTCGGCGAATTTTTGAATAAGGCCTTGGATTTAGGCGCCGATTATGTAGCCACCGGGCATTATGCCCGCGTCGTGGAAGAAGCAGGAACTTATAAACTGCTCCGGGGCGTTGATAACAATAAAGACCAAACCTACTTTTTGAATGCCCTGAATCAGGATCAGCTGTCCAAAGCGATGTTCCCGATCGGACATCTTCCAAAACCGGAGGTTCGCCGGATCGCGGAGGAAGCTGGATTATACACGGCCAAGAAAAAAGACAGCACCGGTGTTTGCTTCATCGGGGAACGCAATTTCCGCGAGTTCCTCAGCCATTATTTGCCCGCGAAATCGGGCAATATGATCGATATCGTCACGGGTGAGATCAAAGGTCAACATGACGGCCTGATGTATTACACGCTCGGTCAACGCCAAGGCCTTGGCATCGGCGGGTCGGGCACGGGCGAACCGTGGTTTGTCGCCGAAAAGGACCTGGAGCAGAACATTCTGTACGTCGTGCAAGGCGACAAGCACCCAAGCCTGTACTCCACCGGCTTGACCGCCTCGGACGTTAACTGGATTGCCGGAGCGGACAAACTGCCGCAAGGCCCATTCAAATGCACCGCCAAATTCCGTTACCGCCAGCCGGATCAGGGCGTCACCGTGACGGCGCAAGCCGACGGGACTTTATCCGTGCAATTTGATGCGCCGCAAAAAGCGATCACACCGGGACAAGCCGTCGTCTTCTATGACGGCGAGATCTGCCTCGGCGGCGGCATCATCGAAGCGCCGGAGAAGCTTCCGGTGCCCGAATTGGGCTTGCACCGATAAGCTCAAGCGCAACCGTAAAATTTATTAGCACCAAAATTAGATAAAGCACCCGCACTTTCCGGTAAACAGACGTTGGAAAGTGCGGGTGCTTCTTTGTTCTTCGGCCGGAAAGGCCCATTTAACTGGATAACTTACAGCTAAATATCGGGAAATGGCGATCGGCGCTACCTTAGCTGGAAAACCTACAGTTAATTCGGCGTTATGCGCGGACCCTCACGGTAAACCTCCAAAATAGATGGAGGTTTTACAGTTAAATACAGCGAATGAGGTTCTAACGGCAAATTAGCTGGAGGAAATCCAGTTAATTTGCTTGAAGGCACCGTCCCCTGGCCCGGCTACTCCAAACTTAGCTTCTTCATACTGGCTACTCTTCTCTGCGCCGCAGCTCCTGGTTATGCCGGATTTTGCTCTCATTGCCCTGCTCAGTCGCTTGGTAGAACGTCCGGCCGGCCAAATTCGGCGGTAGGTAGTCCTGCTTCACATAATGCCCGGGGAAATTATGCGGGTACTTGTAGCCGGTGTGCCCGAGCTTGACCGCCCCTTTATAATGGGCGTCCCGCAAATGCAGCGGTACCTCGGCGGATTTGACTTCGTCCATCGCCGACATCGCATTCGAAATCGCCATGACCACGGCGTTCGATTTCGGGCTTTCAACGGCGAACAGAATCGCCTGGGCGATGTTCAGCTTCGCTTCAGGCCAGCCGTTGTTGCGGTAAGCCTCCAAGGCGCTTACCGCCTGCACCATGGCCTGCGGGTTCGCAAGCCCGATGTCCTCGCTCGCGGCGGCGATCAGCCGCCGGAGGAACGTCATCGGGTCCATGCCCAGTTTCTCTACCGCGTAGAGAAACCAGAACAACGCGGCATCGCTGGAGCCGCGGATGCTCTTGTGAAACGCGGAGAGGACGTCGTACTGCGTCGACTCATCCGCTTTGACCAGCGGGCGGCGGATCGACTCTTCCGCCACCTCCAGCGTAATGCGGACGGTGCCGTCCGATTCGGGCGGCGTCGTCATCGCGGCCAGCTCCAGCGCGTTCAGGGCCCGGCGGATATCGCCGTTGGCCATCTCTGCGATGTGCTGGAGCGCCTCGTCCGAGGCCTCGAGCTTCATGAAGCCGAGGCCTTTGTCCCGATCGCTCAGCGCCCGGGTCATCGCGATCAGCGAATGCTCCTTCGTCAGCGGCTCCAGCTGAAAAAGAGTCGACCGACTCAGTAACGCCCCGTTGACATAGTGGAACGGGTTCTCCGTCGTCGCGCCGATAAAGATGATCGTTCCCTTCTCCACCGCGGGAAGCAGGGCATCCTGCCGCGAACTGTTGAACCGGTGTACTTCGTCGAGGAACAGAATCGTTTTCGTGCCGTAAAACGATTTATCGTTATGCGCTTTTTCGATGACCTCGCGGACATCCTTCACGGAAGCGTCGACTGCATTAAGGCGGACGAATTCCGCCTGGGTATGATTCGATATAATATGTGCCAACGTCGTTTTGCCGCAGCCCGGAGGACCATACAGCAAGATCGAGGAGATCTGGTCTGCCTCAATCGCCCGCCGCAGTAATTTCCCTGGACCGATAATGTTTTCCTGACCTATATATTCGTCCAGAGTCTTCGGCCGCATCCGGTCGGCAAGCAGCCGTCCGGAGGGGTCGTTTTCCCGGGAGTAAGAGAATAAGTCCATGACTTCACTTCCTTGAATCGTTGATTAACCGCTGTCTACTATTCTAGCACAGACCTGGTAAAAAACATTTATAAACGTTCTTTAGCTTCCTTCCCTTACGGATATATGAGTTAATATAGATGTCGGGCCGACGAATCACTGGAAAGGGGGCTGATCGAAGTGATTTCAGTGAATGAGGTGGTTTCCGCGTAACGCGGAAGCCGTGCAACGAGGGGCTTTTAGCCCCTCTTATTTCCGTTTGAAATACTCTGTGTTAAAATATACGCAAATACAATGCCGAAAGGGGGATTTACGACCATGTACACTCAATATTTCCAACTAAAACCGTCAACAACAGAACGGATCAAGGAGGATCATGATCGTGAACTACAAAAACGGGAAGGATGTGCTTCCCCCTAGGCTGCTGAAAGAGCTTCAAGATTACATTCAAGGCGAACTGCTCTATATCCCCAAACCGGACTGCTCAAGAGCGCTCTGGGGAGAACTCAGTGGAATCCGCACATCGATGGCAAAAAGAAACGAAGAAATCTTCCGGCTTTACCGTACCGGACATTCTGTCGGCGATCTGGCGGAAAGGTTTTTTCTATCCGATGAAAGCATCCGCAAAATTGTATGTAAAATGCGCTCTTCTCTCAGGGAAGCGGCGACAGTTACTGAATAAGCTGCATAAGACTAGAGGCCGTCCCGGTTGAAATAAAATACGGGCGGCCTCTATTTGTATTTAAAGCAATAAGGTTCGGAAATTTTATCGGCCTGTAGGAGAAGTGATCCTTGACAGGTATAATATACCTTAAGAATGAAAACGAATAAGAAACTTCCATTGAAACCGAGGTGACCGCATGATGCAGACAAATCATAATGAGCCAAGCCCGCAAAATAACGCCACGGATAATAAAACGGGCTTCAAACGCTGCGCCCGCTGCGGCGAGAACAAACCGCTATCCGATTTCCTCAGAAGGACGGGCAAGCGCTCTGCTAGAGGCTCACGGCGCGGCACTTGCCGGAGTTGCAGGGCCCAACTGAAAAATTTGGAACAACCTCCGTTGTTAACCGCCGACTCAAGGCCGGTTTCCCAAACCCTGAACCTGCATGCAGAGCATCTCAATTTGCCGGTAGCGTCGACTCTAAAGTCACCGCACCGTTCAACACGCGCCCTCCCTGCGCCGCTCCCGGCAGAAGGGCCGGACGCAACGGTACTCCGTCCGAACCGCCAAGGCAAAATTCGGATGCGCGGACGCACGGATAAAGGCAGCCGCTGGCATCAGGAAGTCGACCTGGAACTGGCCGTCACCCTGGTGCAGCAGCATGCTGCGGTCGTGGTAAACCGGAATACGATCCGGCGGCTGTTCAGCAACAAAGCCTTTCGCCGCTACATTCTGACGCGGGACCGCCATACCTGCTTTTTCTGCGGCAACTACGGTGATACGATCGATCATCTGCTGCCTAAAGCGAAAGGCGGCCACACCACTCCGATGAACTGCGTCTGCGCCTGCAATGAATGCAACCAGAGCAAAGCCGATCGCAACCTGGAGGATTTTATCGGCGGCCGTTAAACGGAATTTTGCACGTATTCCGGCAGATCGTTGCCATGCATCAACCAAAGCTCATGTAATGCCCGGGTGCAGCCTACATAAAGAAGACGCGCGTCGTTCGGACCGTAGTGATCACGATCGACATCCGTCACAATAACGGCATCGAACTCAAGTCCTTTGGACAGGTAAACGGGCAACACGGAAATGCCGCCGGTATATTGTCTCTGATCCCCGCCGATTAAATTTGACGTAGTCCCTTGCTCATTCAAATGGGCATGCAACCGCTCCGCTTCCTCCATCGTGCGAGTTAATAAAGCTATCGTTCGATGGCTGCCGGCCATCACCTGCTTCAAAGCGTCCTCTATCGCGGTCTGACGTTCGTCTCCTAAGGCCGGCACTAACCGGACCGGTTCACCGCTGCGGAATACCGGTACCGCCAGAAGCTCGGTTCCCACGCCCCGTCTTAATATTTCATTCGCAAAATCAATGATCTCCATCGTCGAACGGTAACTTCTGGTCAAAGCGAAGTAAGCCGTCTCCTCCGGAGCGAACAACGACTGCATCTCTTCCCAGCTCCGAACCCCCTTATAATAATGGATCCCTTGTGACAAGTCACCCAATATGGTAAAAGAGTGGCCCTTTACGAACCGGTCAAGCACCGCTACCTGTAACGGGCTGAAATCCTGTGCTTCGTCAATCACTACATGATCGAAGGTCAGCTTGCTATCAATTTCATGGATTCGCGAGTGCAGGTAGAGCAATGCTGCGAGATCCTCCTCCTTGAGGATTCCCTTTTTCAGATAGGTATGGGTTTCTTTAAGAACAGGTCCTGGAATGCTCGATATGCCCGATCTGTCCGTAAGGTTTGCATCCCCGCCTGGATTCTTCCCCTTCGCGGCAGAGGCCGATTGGAACAGCCCTTTGTACAGGGCCACCGCCTCCAGCTCCGGCCACTTTTTGGCATAAGCCTTTTCCCGCTGTTGCGCCTTCTTCTTCCGATCCTTTAAAGCCGCCGTTGAGGGAGACTTCTTCAGTTCCATCTCCACCCACCGATGAATCCGGGCCAGCACGCGCTCTTTGCGCCGGGCAACCGGGTAATGCTTATATTCACCCTCGAACCATTCGATAATGGACTGTCGGGGCAGCCTCGCCCCTTCCCACGGCTCAAAGTCCAAATCCGGGACGCATCCGGATTCCACACGGTCCAAATAATGATCCAGAATCGGCTTAAAGCCAATGGCTCCTTTAAACCGCCCGGGCAGATCCGAATCGTTGAATGCATCTCCCCGCAGATCCCCGGCATCAAACCAGTGGGAAAGTGTCTCCGATCCGTCCACCGGGGCCCGATCCAGACCGAGTACTTTGGCCGCCCAATCGCCGAATGTACTCTGCTGGATATCGCCTACACCGAGCTCCGGCAACACTTCGGAAATATAATCGATAAACATGTGATTGGGCGCAAAGATGACCATTCGCTCTGCCTTAATTTGCTCTTTGTACTGATACAGCAAAAAGGCGAGTCTATGCAGTGCTACCGTTGTTTTACCGCTACCCGCCACGCCTTGGATAATGAGCGCGGTATTCCGCGCGGCCCGAATGATCAGATCCTGCTCCGCCTGAATCGTGGAGACAATATCACGGAGACGGTTGTCTTTGTTCTCGCCGAGGCGGTAAACCAGGAATTCATCGGATACGGCCGGCCCTTCGCTATCCTTGTTATAAGTATCCGCCACCCGTTCCAAAATTCCCTTGCGGATAACAATGTTCCGCTTCAAATATACGAGCCCCTCGATCAATCCCTCCGGAGCTTCATAGGAGGCCGAGTCCCCGCCGGTAAAGGAATAAAACAAACTGGCGACCGGCGCGCGCCAATCGATCACGACCGGTTTCCCTCCGTCCTGATCTCCTACACCGACTTTACCGATATAAAGGGGCTGTGCTTCCTTACCTTGTTCCTCAAAATCCAGTCGTCCGAAATATGGTTCACGGATCGACCGTTCAAGCTGCTGCCTGTTAGATTCCCTGCCCGCTTCCAGGACCTGCTCGGTAAAGTCATGCCCCGTATAGACGGGGATACTCCGCAGTTCCTTTAACTGGCTGTCAATATCACGGAGAGTGCGGTCCAGCCGCTCTTTCTCTTCTTGATAGGCACTTTGAAAATGATCCACTTTCAGTTACCTCCTAAGGTTCGTATTCCGTCTGCTCTCCGGCATTCTGTTCCGAAGTCAAAAGGATTTATATTATAGCATTCGTTCCTGTAAAAAGCGAATAACACCAAAAACGCAGATCCGATACATGATCGAATCTGCGTCTTACATAAACTTAACTTTGGGCTTCTCCTGCTTCCAGAAGTTCTCGCACAGCCACGCTGACCATAATCAGCCCTACGACTGGCGGAACATACGAGTTGCTGGCCGGCGGCTGTTTGGCTTTACGGATTTTAGCCCCTTCCGGCGCGATCTTCTCCGTCACATCTGCCCGTGGTTTCACCGGGGGCTCTGTAGAGAAGACAACCTTGACGCCCTTTTTGATGCCATCCTCCCGCAGCTTGGTGCGGATTACGCGGGCCATCGGGTCCATATGCGTCTTGGAAATATCCGCGACCTGAAATTTCGTCGGATCCATCTTGTTAGCCGCTCCCATACTGGAGAGGATAGGAATACCGCGTCTGCGGCATTCCTTGATCAGATGGATTTTGTATATGATCGTATCCGAGGCATCCAAGACATAATCGATGTCGTATTTAAACAATTCTTCATACGTTTCTTCCGTGTAAAACATGTTCAGTGCGATCGTTTCGCACTCCGGATTGATCAGCTTAACCCGTTCACACATCAGATCCGCTTTTTTCTGGCCGATCGTCGTCGTCAAGGCATGAATCTGCCGGTTAATATTGGTGATATCAACCACGTCTTTATCGATCAGGATAATCCGGCCGATTCCGGTTCTGGCCAGCCCCTCGACCGCCATTGCCCCAACGCCTCCGATACCGAGTACCGCCACTGTGCTCTTCTTCAGGATGTCCAGGCCTTCGGCGCCAATAGCAAGCTCTGTCCGTGAAAATTGATGTAGCATGGTCCGCTAACCTCCCAAATAGGTTTGGCTAATTCCAAATTACTTTTTGTCTTCGACAGGCTTTTTAGCCAGCTTGATATGAAGCTGCTCCAACTGACGCGAATCCACTTCGGACGGCGCATTCATAAGCAGGTCGGTGGCGCTTGCCGTTTTAGGGAAGGCGATTGTCTCCCGCAGATTCGAGCGTCCTGCCAGCAGCATGATCAGACGATCCAAGCCGAAGGCGATGCCGCCATGCGGAGGCGTACCGTAATCAAAGGCATCCAGCAAGTAGCCAAATTTCTCTTTCGCCTCTTCCGGCG
>DJTQ01000304.1 GCA_002439285.1 Paenibacillaceae bacterium UBA6304 | reverse complement strand
AATACGGGCTGCTGACGGAATGGCGCATGGGTTATCAAGGGAGCTCCGTCAACGGCGTATTTGCCTCCGATACCTCGATTGGCATGCTTCATTTAGCGTATAACCACCCCATTTCCATCCGGTTTGAAGTCAAGGAAGATGCGGTCAACAAGCGGGGGCTTAATCTGTTCGGGAGCCAATTTGGGGATCATCCGCAAGACATCGTTTTGGAGTTTATACGTCGTGATGGGGATGTATAATTTAGGAGGTTCTTACTGATTTGGGCTGTCAAAGTTGATCTTACATGAAACCTCTCTGCCCTCAATCGCGTTAAACATAGAAACAGGACGCAAAGGTTGGAGCATGAATGTCCTGAACCTACATAGAAGGAGGTACCGGATATGCACAGCTTCGGACCAGATCCTATTTCCTTTGGCGGCGGAGGGGGCTTCAATTTTATGTTCACCCTAGTGCCGATTCTAATCGCCATTGTGTTTGTCGTAGTCATTATCAGCCTCATCGTCCGAGGCGTCCGCTATACTAAGAATGCCAGTTCGCCGCGGGATTCCCGCTATGCGCGAGTCGTATCCAAACGGATGGACGTTAGGAGCCACTCTCACAACATGAATGATTCCATGCATAACTCCTCGCGTACCTATTACTACATCACGTTGGAATTCGATAACGGACAGCGTCAGGAATATCTCGACGTCAAAAATCTGTACGGACTTGTAGTTGAGGGAGATGTCGGGTACGCCGCAATCCAGGGGGACTGGATCGTAGCCTTCGAACGGAATATGAATGGTGAACAAAGCCGTCCCCAGTTTTAAAACAAAGCCGATGCCTCCCTTATAAGGGAAACATCGGCTTTAGTGCGAATAAGCATATCCTCCAGAAGCCAATTACACCAGAATCAGAATAGGCATCTCACATAATTGAGTTTTGGAGGGAAATATGAAAATAATCGCGTTGGTTGAGAACACCTCTAGATCATCGGAATATAGAAGTAAGCATGGGATCTGCCTTTATGTCGAAACCGCCAAGCATAGGCTCCTGTTTGACTTAGGCTCAGACCATTTATTTATAGAAAATGCGCGAAAATTAGGCGTGGATATTGAATCTATAGATACTGTCGTTATTTCTCACGGGCATAATGACCACGGTGGGGCATTGCAATTATTTCTCCAAAACAACAGCAAAGCGAATATCTATATTAGGAAAACCGCCTTTATGCCATATTATACGAAGGTTTTCGGTATTCCTGTTTACGTGGGACTGGACAAGTCGCTTGCGGCTAACGAACGGATTATTTTTACCGAAGAGAATTACGAAATTGATGATGAATTGCAGCTCTTCTCGAACATCACGGAAAGGGAATGCTATCCCACCTCCAACCGAGCCTTATTTGTCAAAAGCTCGCAGGGCTACGTCAACGATACTTTCGGACACGAACAGAACCTGATCATCACTGAAAATGACAAGACATTGCTGCTGGCGGGTTGCGCACACAACGGCATAATAAATATTCAGAATAAGGCGGAGCACATTACGGGACAAGAAATCTCCTATGTCATTTCCGGATTCCATCTATATAACCCTGTGTCAAAGAAAGGCGAACGTGAGGAGTTCATCCTGGAGATTGCCTCTAGACTACATAAGAAGAACACTCAGTATTATACCTGCCACTGTACAGGAACAAGAGCCTTCACTATTATGCAAAACATGCTGGAGGATAAAATCAAATACTTATCGACCGGGGATTCCATCGATATTTGAGGCCCCGTTTATTAATTAATCGTCAAGCCCTGGCTCTTCGCGTAATTTCCCCAATGTGGCCGGCGGCCGTCCACGTCGCTAAAGCCGTATTCATCTGACAAGTCCCAGCTTGTCAGCGCGCGGCCTGCCTTTTCACTTACATTGGGGTCCCCCGCGAGCGCCGCTATGGCCTGGCCGACGAAATATGGCGTTTCGGATTCAATGTAATGTGGCTCCTTCGCCACGGCGTCCCGCCAATTGTCCTCTCCGACGTCGAAATGCTCCAACATTTGCTCGGACCGCAAGAAGCCCGGGGTTACGGCGAGCGCTGTGACGCCACGGGGACTCAGTTCCTGCGCCATGGCTTCCGCCAGATGGATCGGCGAGATTTTAGCGAGACTGTAATACAAATTTCCCCGGTAGTTATAGGTGGACCCGTCGGTAATTTCTATGATTAGCCCCTCTCCCCGTTTGATCATTAAGGGAGCCCCATAGTAGCTCGTGATCAAATGGGTTTTGATCGCCCGTTCCTGCATCAGCAGCGCATCGCATAAAGGCTGTTCCCAGAATGGAGTACCCCAATGCGTCAAATTCTCTCCGCCCCAAATATCATTGACGAGAAGATCCAACCGTCCCTCTTGTTCCTTCGCAATCCGCTCGAACAGCGCCTTAACTTCCTCTTCATGCGTATGGTCACAGCGGACCGGAATGCCGATTCCGCCGCGTGCGGTAACCATCTCCGCCGTCTCGTCGATCGTCTCATCGCGGTTAATATCGGAGGCGCTGCCGCGAACGCTTCGCCCCGTGCAATAGACGGTGGCCCCTGCGGCACCAAGCATGACAGCTATCCCGCGGCCTGCTCCCCGCGTGGCTCCGGCTACCAGGGCTATTTTACCCTTCAAAGGCTTTATGTTCGTCTTGTTCTCCATGATTCATCATCCTCCCGTTAATCTACTTCAAAGATATTTCCAGTTTATCAACTATATATGACATCTTCTGTCTTATATAAATGATACAATCATAAATAGAATCTCATTGGTAAACGGGTGAAGGAGGGGATGTTCATGAGGGCGGATCGGTTGTTGTCCATTCTACTGTTGCTGCAGAACGGCGGGAAATTGAGCTCGCGACAGCTTGCGGCTAAGCTTGAGGTATCGGAGAGAACGATTGTGCGGGATATGGAAGCTTTGAGCGCTGCCGGCGTTCCGGTATATGCGGAACGGGGGCCTCTCGGCGGATGGTTGCTAGCGGAGAATTACCGGACAAGCTTGACCGGCATGACTCAGGAGGAGATCATATCCTTGCTGATGACCAGTCACAACAATCTGTTGGGGGACCTCGGCATCCAGCAGCGGCACTTTGAAGCTGCCTATCAGAAATTGCTGGCTTCTTCTCCCGCACCGGTCCGTCATGATGCCGAAATAGATCGGAAGA
>DJTQ01000302.1 GCA_002439285.1 Paenibacillaceae bacterium UBA6304 | reverse complement strand
TTCCCACCTTGACCCCATCCCGGTACACTTCATAGCCCGTAACTGCGACATTGTCCGTCGATGCGCTCCATGTGACGGTTGCCGCAGAAGACGAAGATGCTGTAGCGCTAACATTCTGCGGTACAGTCGGCGCTACCGTATCCGGAGCACCCGTCGTTACCGTCGCCGGAGGCGAACTCGCCGCAGATTTGTTGCCTGCCGCGTCGTAAGCTTTTACCGTGTAAGAATAGGTCGTATTTGCCGTAAGTCCATTATCGGTATACGAAGTGCCGTTCGCCGTACCGACCTTGACCCCGTCCCGGTACACTTCGTAGCCGGTAACCGCGACATTATCGCTCGAAGCCGTCCAGGTGATCTTCACGCTAGTGGTACTCTGAACGGTTGCCTTAACGTTGCTAGGTACCGTCGGCGCCGTCGTATCATTTTGCGTTTGCGCCTTTGCATAGATTTTCGCCGAATTGGCTCCGACACTGACCGTAATCTGTTTGCCGGTGATGCCACCCGAGGCCACAGTGATCGTATCCGAAGTATTTAGTTGGTTCACTAATACGGATCCAACCGCCAGCGTACTTTCGGTGCGAAGCGGGATGGTTACGCTTTGCGTACCGCCAGAAGCATTACTGAAGACGTTAATGGCCTCTTGCCCGAGGTTGGCCCCACTATCCATACGACGAGAGAACGCGTATAGATTCTGTGCCGACCACATCTCACGCTGGGTACCTTTACGCAATGCCTCATAATTTTTGCGAATCTGATTCAGCTTAGCCACATATTTATAGGTGCTCGTATTTTCATCAAAATAGTTTTGAATCACATTACCGTTCCCATCGCGCTTTACCATCGACCAGCGGTTCCAAGTATCGGCGATGCCTCCGGTAATGATGGAGCCGTTGCCGTTACCCTTATTCTGCTCCGTGCCTTGGAACACAACTGGCACACCGCGGACCGTAAAGATAAAGGTCAGTGCATTTTGCAATTTCTCGACGCTTCCTCCCGCTTCGGTCAAGAACCGGTTGCGGTCATGGTTGTCGATGAACGTTACCATGTGATTGGCATTACCATTATAGTAAGAGTCCTGAGCCAGCGTGCTCTTGATGTTGGAATCGAAAGACTGGCCGTAAGCGAAGCTGTTCAGAACCGAGAAGAACAGCGGGAAGTCCAGCATCCCCCATTCCTTGTTCTGTCCTACCCAACGTGAGACGAATTCCGCGTTGCCGTCGAAATTCTCCCCGAACGTGTTCACGCCGAGCAGGCTCTGCAGTGCGCCGATGTCCGTCGGCTTCATCAGTTTTGCCGCATCCACGCGGGCGCCGTCGGCTCCCGTATAATCAAACCAGCCCTTGATCGAGCTAAACATTGCCGATTTGGCGGCAGGTACGTCGAAGTCGATATCATCGAGGCCGGCCAAATCGTGATTCTCGATGTAATCTTGGGCCCATTGGGTGTAATTGCCGTCGGCCTGCGACCAATCGATATCCCCGTTATGATGGTACCAGGAAGGATTATTAAAAGGGGCTGCCGGTTGCAGACTCGGAATATCGTAGTAGGCTTGCGTCCCAAGCATATAATCACCAACATGGTTTGGCACGATGTCGATGACAACCTTGATGCCGAGCGCATGGGCGCCGTCCACGAGCTCCTTCAATTTTTCTTTTGTGCCGAAGTAAGGATTCGCTGCGTTTGGATCCTTTACGTTATATCCGTGATAAGCCGTGTTGCGGCCGGTTCCGTTGTTTTCCCGATTCGTCATCTGCGGCTCAGCGACGGGAGAGATCCAGATTGCCGTATAACCCATGTTATGGATGTAGGGTAATTTATCGATGATGCCTTGCCAGTCCCCGCCTTTCATGTAGCGGAAGTCTTCTTCGCTGTTCTCCCCGTACCGGATGGCGGAGCCGGTAGCATTGTTGGACTTATCTCCGTCATTGAACCTGTCCACCATAATCTGATAGATTGTATCGTTCTCATCCACGGTTCCAATGCTTGCCGCGTGGGCCTGCTGCGGCGGAATCACAAAAGCATTTGCAATAATCGACAGGAACATGACAGCGACCATAAGGATTTGCGTGAGGCGACGTTTTCTAATCATCAATATATTCCCTCCTTTACTTTGTAAAGCGCTTACAAAATAGAGTCCGTCCTTCCGCCCTTTCCCCAGTTCTACCTATGAGTCTAAATAGAGCTTGATTCTGTCTACCTGACTTGTCCAGGTTAGTGAGAGTGAGTTCGATTCCGTTTACAATCCTGCCGCTAACGCTCAACTCCTTCCTGAGGCGATCGTCATTTTCAAGCAAGGAAACCGGTTTTCCAACAAGAAAATATCACGGTTTTGTAATATTGTCAATATATGGGATAGAAAAAAATAGTAAAAAAACAAAGAGACCCCAGATTTCTCTGGAGTCTCCATTGTCTTTATGATCGGTCGAGAGGACTCGAACCTCCCCGGGGAGTTAGCCCACACGGACCTGAAACTTCTACGTCATTATGACATGGTATTCGCCGCAAACGTTTGTTTGAGGTCCAATCCTTGATATTTACTTGCTTGTACCCGGTTCGTTCAATTGACCTGAATATCGGAGGCGAACACTTATCCATACCAAGACCAACGCAATGACCGTAAGGAAAATTCCAAGCAGTCGAAATCCTGCGAAGTTGAACGCACCTCCCATAATAATGCCTGTCAACAGAGAAGATAAAATCGTACCGAAGTATCTCGATGTATTGAATAATCCAGATGCTACCCCGGCCATTTCTTTTGGAGAGCTTTTAAATAAAGCGGCCTGCATACCAACGGCGTTCAACCCATTACTAAAACCGAATGCAGCTAACGCCAGGCTCACGATAATGACCGGTGAAGTTTGCGTCCATGTCACGATCCACAGCGAACCCAATGCCATCAGGAATGCCGATACGATCAATGCCGGTCTAGGTCCCGATTTATCGACCCATTTCCCTGCTATTGGGGAAGCCACGATCGAACTCAAGCCCAGGGTGAGCATCAAAATCCCTGTCTGGAATTCGCTGACATGGCGTACCATTTGCAGATAAGATGGTATCCCGAAAAAGAGCGCATAATAAAGCAAATTGACGAGCATGTATTGAATATTGACCCAAGTCATTGCCGGATATTGGGCGAAGGTGCGCAAGGGAATAAAGGGCGACGTCGTTTTCAACTCATGTCGAACGAAAGCCCCCAGCGCCACAAGACCGATCAATCCGACAATCATATTCCACATGGAGACATGCCCAGATGTTTTCGCCGACAGTAAACTGAATAGCAGGGCAACCAGTCCTACCGCAAAAAGTACAATTCCTGACACATCAATCACACTTAGCCATTTTCGAAACGACATGTCGCGTGCAAGCGACGCTGCCGTTTCATCCTTGGGAATCATCTTCCATGCCAGCAGAAAGCTTGCCAGCACGAACGGAATATTGACGATGAAGATGGCAGGCCAGTCCCACCATTGAATCAATACCCCTCCGGCAAAAGGACCTATAGCCGCCGCACCGGACAGGAAGATCGACAAACCGGCCAGCGCAGACGCTTGTTTTTCTGTAATATGAATGCGTACAATTGCCGTTCCAACCGCAATCAGCATGCTCGTTCCGATCGATTGCACAATGCGGGACACGATAAGCCATGCAAAATTCGGCGAAAATGGAGCCAATATCGAAGAAACCAAAGATACAACAAGACCAGCCAGAAATATCTTCCTACGGCCAAAAAGATCACTTGCCTTACCCATGACAGGTTGGGCAATAGCACTGGCAATGTAGAAAGAAAAAACAATCCAGGAAACAGCCGTAAAATCAATGCTATATACATACTGCAGTCTGGCAATAGCAACAGAAATCATTGAGGAATTTAACGGGTTTAGCAGTATCCCTAATCCAACAGCTATCATTAACCACTTGCTGCGAATGTCCATTTTGATCCCCCCCTATATTTTACATGGATATCTTACTTGAAATTTTACATTCACTCCAACGCATTTCAGGTTATGATATCATTGATCAAAAGGAATGACGGGAGGTTGAAATCATGGAATTGTTGCAACTGCAATACTTTTTAACGGTAGCCCGATTGGAGCATGTAACCGAAGCTGCCCGAAGTCTGCACGTTACTCAATCGTCGCTAAGCAAAACGATTCAACGCCTCGAAGAAGATTTGGGGGTCCCTTTATTTGATCGATCCGGAAGAAAACTGCGATTGAATGAGTTTGGGAACAGATTTCTTCGCCGCGCAGAAAGGGCTTTGTTTGAATTGGAACAGGGGAAGCAGGAGATTAGCGATTTATCCAGCGCAGAATTCGGTACGCTGGAGCTGGCGGTAACGGCCGCAAGCACATTACCCCAGATCCTGCGAGAGTTTCTTAAAAAACGACCTAATATTCAATTTCATGTACAAATGCTGACCACGCAGGAAATGGTCACGCTTTTACATCGGGGTGATGTCGATTTTTGCTTGTCGTCCCCCCCTATTCACGGGGAGGATATTGAATGTCAAGTTGTCTTCGTTGATCCACTTCTTGTTGCTGTTCCTCTGGGACATCATCTGGCAGACCGCAGCAGTGTGGCCTTAACAGAACTAAGAGATGAGAGCTTTGTCGGTATGAAGAAGGGCTACGGCACTCGTGATTTAGTGGACTCGATATGCAAATCGGCCGGATTTGATCTTAAATATGTGTATGAAGGAGATGAACCTACCCGGCTCATCACGCTTGTAGAAGCCGAGATCGGCCTTGCCTTCATACCAAGCACAGCAAAGATGTCATGGGAAAAGACCAAGTACATACCGGTGGAAAATGACGAACTGATACGCGAAATCGCTTTGCTGCGACATAAGAGTCGGTACATGTCGCAAGCGGCTTGTGAATTTCGCGAGGTCGTTCTTGGTTATTTTGAGGCTCTATCCAAGCAGTCCATTTGAATAACGTAATCAAACTAAAAAAGTCCACTTCGCCAAAGGAAATACACGGGAAGTGGACAATCTTAGTTGTGCGAGCTTGTTACTCGCCAATGGTGTGAGTCTGAATGAGATTCAAGAATGGCTAGGACATAGCCATTCTTCCTATGCAAAAAGCTCCTGAATCGTCGTAGCGACAAATTCAAGAGCTCGTTCAATGTTAGGATGATGCGGTCGAGAGGACTCGAACCTCCACGGGGGGTTAGCCCACACGGACCTGAACCGTGCGCGTCTGCCAATTCCGCCACGACCGCTTGTTGTCTAACTTACAGGAAATAAATTTCCGCAGCGACAAGATTTAATATATCATGCAGACAAATTGAAGTCAACAAAATTTTTCAAAAAAAGTGCCCCAAGCCTCGTTTTCAAGCATGGGACACCCCTCTTATTGTTAATATGCGAAGACTCGACCTTCATGGATCGGCCTTGCGGTATCTAGTGAACCGGAGGTTCACCCAGTGCTTCTTGCACACGAATTACACCCTGGGATAGCGCATTACCGGCAAGTGCAGCCGAAGCAACGGCTACCGTCTCCAGAAGTTCCGCTTCCGTGGCTCCTTTGGATCTGGCCTCCGAGGCATGATAGTACGTGCATACTTCATTGTTTGTGGACAGTGCGATACCAAGCGCGATAAGCTGCTTGGTCTTCGAGTCCAGAACACCGTCGCCGAAGCTTTCTCCGGTAAAGGCATGGTAAGCCTCAGTAGCACCGGGAACGGCTTGTCCGTAATCGCTAATCTGGTCTTTATAAGCTTTGATTTTGTCGCTGACGAGTGACATAAGGTATAGGTTTCCTTTCTGCAAGGGATTGGCTTCTTACCCTACTACGTTGTCCCGCTCAGCCAGAAATATGCTTAACCCTCCGGCAAAACCCGTGGTTCCCGGGAAGGACGATAGCTGTAGCTCCGGTCCAGTTTGACTACATTCCGGTTCGGTCTTCGAATCACCACATGAGTGTCATCCCAAGCGACGACGATGCCCCTGACATCGTTCTCGGGAATTGCATCCCGCACTACGCGCACCTTTTCACCCGACATTCTGAATTCATTCAACTCTTCATCGGAAATCATCGAATTCACCGCCTTTTAAGAAATCATCTTAAATTATATTAACAAAAAAAGACCCCGCAGCAAACTGACGGAGTCCAAGAATATTCCGTACTTTCTAACGACCCGCACTGGGTCGTCTAATCAGAACCGCCCTACCTGCCTACGGCTAATGGTGATACTAGTGAATTGAAATCCTTAACGCTGTGCATGTTCCTTGCTATCGTTCTTCTCAAACCAGAAATCAAGCACTTTCGCGGACATGACTCGTTGCTGCAAGTAAACAACCTGCTGAGGACTGAACTCCTCTTTCCAGGATACACCAAGCTCCTCGCATAATCCTGCGATCGTCAGCAACTGGGACCAGGCCACGTAGCGCTTATACCAGAAGAACTGGGGATGCTCAAGCATATAGGGATAAAGGTCGTCAAATTCCGTATGTTTGCAATCCAGGGCACGCTCGAAAGTCACCTTGGCTTCGGACAATTTTGAAATAAAAAATTCCGTGTTCACTACAGATTCTTTCCCCATTTTGTAAGCCTCCTCTCCCTAGTAATCCCCATTATAACGAAAAAAAAGAGGCCTGCAAAGAACTGTTGCAAAATTGGAACCAATTAATTTTCAGGCTTGCGATTTAGTCTGCAAAAATAATGCGGCCATCCTCCAGCGAAGCGATTTTAACGAGCGATTCCAAGCGAACCCCCTGCTCGCGTAGCGCATTCGCTCCAAGTTGGAAGCATTTTTCGACTACGATTCCTGCGCCGACCAATGTTGCTCCGGAACGTTCAATGATTTTCACGAGACCTCTGGCTGCATCTCCATTGGCAATAATGTCGTCGATGAACAAGATCCGGTCATCCGGCGAAATAAATTCCCGGGAAATCAATATATCCGTCACGATGCCCTTCGTAAACGAAGGAACCCGTTCGCACAGCATGTCCGGTTCCGCGAGCAGCGTTTTTTTGCGGCGGGCAAACACCAGCGGCACTCCAAGCTCATAGGCCGTAGCGAAGGCTACGGCAATTCCTGAAGACTCAACCGTAACTACCCGGGTTACGCCGGCATCCCGGAACCGCTCCGCAAATTGTTTGCCCATTTCCATCGTCAGTGCCGGATCGACTTGGTGATTAAGCAGCGCATCCAGCTTTAATACCTGATCCGATACGACCACGCCCTGCTCCACGATTGCTTGTTTCAATTTCTCCATTCCATTTCCTCCCGAGCTAGATCTCATTTAGGGTTTGAGTCATGTCCCGTTCCCGGACAACATACCTTGTACTATATATAGCACATCGGCCAGGGGGAAAACTATGAAAAATGCCGTAAAAGTTATGCAAATCGCTTTCACTTATATCGGCACCGTCGTCGGCGCCGGCTTCGCTACAGGCCAGGAAATACTCCAATTCT
>DJTQ01000158.1 GCA_002439285.1 Paenibacillaceae bacterium UBA6304 | reverse complement strand
TTAAATAGTGAGGTCGAAACCATTTTCATGATGACCAATCCGAAATATTCTTATCTCAGCTCCAGCGTTGTCAAAGAAATTGCCTGCTTCCACGGGGATGTCGGGGATCTGGTTCCGGCCGAAGTGGAAAAAGCCCTAAAAGCGAAGTTCAGTAAATAGAAAATCGGGAAACATTATACTGACCGTCTTTTAACAAATAGGGAGAGAATCAGAATTCCGGCTATCAGCAATAGAAACAGCAAGAACTGGGCTTGAACGAGACCGGCGATTTGTCTCCATTCCGGCAAAGGAAGACTATGAGTTACGCCCCGCGAAATGACGGTAGGTCCGGTTTCCGCGGTAGCGGGAAGCGTCTCCGGCAGCAAGCTCGATAGGGGACGCCACAGCAAAAGCGTAAATACATAGGCATAAGCTCCATGAATCAAACGGTTGACCAGAAATAAGCCGGTCCCTATACCGACGGGCTTCAGTACGGCTCTAACTTGCAGAAACGCACAAATGCCGCTCCAGCCCAGAATGGCGCCGAGCAGGGCGCAAATGATCGCAGGAGGCATTGCCAATTGGGCTACCGCATGGGTGCCCAGGTGCACCTCAAGCGCTCCTGACACCGAGTAGGGTGGGATAAACGCCGGAAGCGCGGAAAGTAGGACATGAATGACTACGGCAAAAATAATCATGTAGCCGCCGACCGTCATTAATGTCTGTACACTTGAGCTGACGGCGTCGCCAAGTAATTTTCCAAAGCTCCTTCCGTCCGCTCTACGGGCCTCTTCCATTTGAATAGCCGCTTGGCGGAAACGGGAGACTTTTGGTTTGGAATCGGCCTTGGAAGACGCGGCTCTAATTTTCCTTGATAAACGTGCCTCCGGAGATAACAGATGTAGCGTCATTCCCGCGGCAAGACCGGATAACCAATGAACGGCCAGCAATAGTAAGCCTACTTCAGGGCGGCCCATATATCCGGTTCCGATCACTACGACGAGCAGCATAGGACTGCCGAAGTGAGCAGTTCCGGCCATTTGTTTGGCCTCTAGGGCAGTGATTTCCCCTTGTTTATACAAGTTTGCAGAAGCAGATGCAGCGGCGGGAAACCCTGCGGTCAACCCAAGCGGGAGCACCCAGGCATAGGGACCGGGAAGTCCAAGCCATTTTCGCGTCAATGGTTCCAACAGCACACCAAGGCCGTGGGCGAAACCGCTTGCCAGCAGTATTTCGGACAGGACAAGAAAGGGCAGGAGGGCCGGAAAGACGATTCTCCACCAGATGGATAGGCCTTGCCCGGAAGCTTGAAAGGCTTCGCCCGGCGAGTAAACAATACAAACCACGAGCAGAATAGCGGTTAATCCGATCAGAAGCGTTGAAGGAAGACTGCCGCCGGCGCGGCGCTCACTGTGCAAAGGCTTCACCTTCTTTGATAAATAATGAATAGTACAAGATATGCGGCGGGCATGGAGTACATGCCTTTATGCAGACGGAAGCTTCTTGATATAGGGGGATGAAGGGATGCGAAGATCCAGATCGGCCGTAATCAAGGGCGGGCTGTATTTTATCTCGTTAGCCATATTGATTTATGTCGTTGTGTATATGCCGACGCCTTATATGGTTCATCAGCCGGGGTCGGCGGATGAGATCAAGCCCATGGTCAGTGTGACGGGCGGAGATCAGGAGGAAAAGGGCACATTCATGCTGACGACCGTATCCGTGAGTTATGCGAACCTCGCTATGCTAATTACGACCCAGTTCAAGCACCATGCGGAAATTATTCGCAAGGAGCCGGACCGGAATGACGAGGAATATGAGACGCAACAGCGATACTATATGAGCAGTTCACAGTCCAATTCGATCATGGCGGCGTATAGTCATGCCAATATAGATTACGCGGTGGTGCCCGAGTATGTATTCGTCGTCGGCTTTTCCAAATCGGTTACGCCTAAAGGGGATTTCCATCCCGGAGATATCATTAAACAGCTGAACGGCGAGCCGATAGGGGAATTTGAAGCTTTGGCGGAGGCGCTGAAGGGAAAGACGGCTGGAGATAAAGTGTCGGTTGAACTGGAGCGCGGCGGCAAGAAGCTCGAGCAGCAGGTCGAGCTGGTGCAGATCGGTGAAGAAAACGGAGAGGCCAAGGCAGGACTTGGGGTGAGTGTGGGCGAAGTGCGCAAGGTTCAGCCAAGCGATCCGGCCAAAGAGGTTAAGTTCAAAGACACCCGGATCGGCGGGCCGTCGGCGGGATTAATGTTTACCCTGGAAATCTATAATCAACTTACTCCCGGAGATCTCAGTAAGGGTTACCGCGTTGCAGGAACCGGAACGATGTCCGAAGACGGTACCGTGGGACCGATCGGAGGCGTCCAATTCAAAATAGTCGCCTCGGACCGGGAAGATGCGGATATATTTTTTGTGCCTGAGGACAATTATAAAGAGGCCAAGGCTAAGGCTGATAAGATCAAAAGCGGAATGAAGCTTGTACCGGTCAAACAGGTCGATGATGCGCTGAAATATCTGGAGGAGCTTCCTTCCAAGGACTAATGCTATACTGTGTGTTCATCTATAGCCGAAGCGGCGGTTGGCGGTAATCCCGGAACAGCTCACCTACTCCGGGATTCGGCATAGCCGAAGCATAGGCCGCGGATGCCCGCAGATCCAGATCTAATTGCGGATCGCTCAGACCTGCGGCCCGGGTTACAACGGGAAGAGTGGACGTTGTCTTCATCCGTTTTAACAGTTCTCTTCCGGTACCGCTAAACCCGAGCACACGCAAGTAGCCGGGTCCTCCGCTCAAAGCTTCGGGAGATAAGGTGGAACGGTGATGCTGGAGCAGGACATGCAGCAGGGTGCGCTGCAGCTTGGTATGGGTGTAGCGTTTCGTTTTTAACTGTTGTAGCAATTCCGCTACCGAAGGGCGTTCCAGTTCCGGGAGCCGTTTTTTAATCCGGAATTCAAGCCCTTCGTTCATTTCATGATGGGCGGCGAGCTCCTCGGGGGTGCAGAGGAGCAGGCGGTGGAACAGCTGCCGTTCGAAGCTGTTCCATGTCATGGGCCCGCGACCGGCGGCGAATTCGCGGGCCAGGATGTCCGCCGTGTATGGCGGCAGGTAGGGGGCGGCGGCCTCCAGCCCGCCCTCGGCCAGCAGCGCTCGCACGGCGGTGGCGCTTGCGATCGCGGCGTCCGTCGGCGCCGCGTCGTGG
>DJTQ01000334.1:3621-4385 GCA_002439285.1 Paenibacillaceae bacterium UBA6304 | reverse complement strand
CGGACTTCGCCGTCAGGCTGCCGGTATCGTTCAAATTATTCTGGAGCACGGGCTATCGGTCCGGCTTGCCGATATTTTCGCCATCGCATTGGACACTCACCAGCATTTCCATGAGCTAAAACGGACTCGTGAAGAGATCATGAAGGATTTGATGGAGTTCTTTGGCTTACGCGTCAGAAAAACATTGTCCGATAGTCTTCGCTATGATGTAGTCGATGCCGTTATGACCGCTGGCTTCGACGATGTAGTTTCCGTCGTTGCCCGTGGCGCTGCCTTGATGGCCGCGGTGAATGAGCAGGATGATTTCAAATCGACGGTGGAATCTTTTGGCCGGGTCAGCAATCTGGCTGCCAAAGCGTCTGCTGCTAAAGTAAGATCCGATTTGCTTGAAGATCCGGCTGAACAAGGGCTGTATGACACTTGGCGCAAGGTGACCGAGGAATACAGGAAGTCGCTGGACGACCGTAATGCGGCGAAGGCCTTGCAGCAGCTCGGCGAAATGAAAGACGCCATTACCGTCTTCTTTGATGCGGTTATGGTTATGGCCGAGAATGAAGAGATTCGTACAAACCGTCTTGCTTTGCTGGCGGCAATCGACCGGGATCTTAGAGCATTCGCCGATTTCAGCAAACTAGTTTGGGCATAATAATAAAGGTAACCTGATTAGAAGTGGTAGTTCAAAAAGCCGGGCTTTGATCACGAAGTAAGCTCGTAGCAGTGAAATATAGAATCGGATGAATTGATTAGCTGGAAAACCTCCAGCT